>JBKHJI010000017.1:0-23446 GCA_046538175.1 Bathyarchaeia archaeon
ATTATCATTTTTCATCAACCTTTGATTTTGCATACGTATATTTTACGTATCTGCAGAATATATTATGTGCTTACCAGCTTATAAGGCTATTGGTTTAAGCGTTTAACCGCTAAAGATGTCTGGAAGCATAAGCGATTAGCGCGCACGGTTTTTGCTAGATTTTCGTTCGCAAGCAAGCTGAAAGCTATTATGGAATACCATAAGACAAAAGACATCCTCCACGTCATGAAAATGCTTGACCACCGAAACATCCAGAACACACTGCTCTACACCCAGCTAATCAACTTTGAAACCGACGAATTCCACGCAGCAACCGCCAAAAACATCCAAGAAGCCCAAAAACTTGTAGAAGTAGGGTTTGAATATGTCTGCGACTTCAACGATCTCAAACTTTTCAGAAAACGGAAGTAACCACACCGATGGGGCCACTAGTAGTTGTAGTGGGGTCGCTGGGATTTGAACCCAGGATCGCCAGCGCCCCAGGCTGGTATCCTAAACCAAGCTAGACGACGACCCCACGGGAACTGATTAGGATTCTGTTTCGTTTGCATTTTCTGAACAGTTGCTGCCGTCAATTTCTATGACGTATTCGAATCTGTTTCTATTATAGCTGGCTTCTTTGACTACGTTGAATGTCTATTTGTCGTTTTCGAAATTGACTATTCGGGTGTATTTAAGGTTGTTTTTTGTTTTCTTGTGTCATATCATCCGCCTAATGCGGATGATATCTCAGGTTTGGTGGATTCCATAGCGGCTTTCCGGTTGAGTAGGGTCGGAAATGGTGGTTATATTATTATCGATCGATTGCGGGCGCTTTTCCTCACAGGTCAATTCTCACCAGTGCCTCCAACATGGCAAGCCTTTTCGAGCTGAAATCTCTGATCGGGCAACTGCAGAAGTCGAAGCCTTTACCTATGAAAATGCTGAAGGGACTGGTGTTTCAACCCTTTCTCAAGGTTTCCAAAAACTGCAAGCCGTTTTTTCCAGGCATCTGATAATCAGACGCCACAACATCGTATTTTTTTCCTTCAGCTTTTTCAAGCCTTCTTCCACAGAGTTTGCAGTGTCCACTTTGAACGGGCCTTGCAGTTCTAAGCATTGTTTTGCCATTTTCAGTAAACTCGGCTCGTCGTCAACATGCAATACACAGGTGGTATTCCCCCCAGTGGAATTGATGACTATCTCGGCTTGAGGCTGAACAACAAAACTCTCTCATGCAAACCACATTTCACAGCTAACTACATGCACGTGAATTGGCATAGTCCTAGACGGCTCACTTGATTAAACTGTTATGAACACAAAATCAATACTCAAAAATAACGTGCGCACTTGAACTAACTTGTTGGAAGTTAAAGAATCATGTTTTGAACGTGTTGTTTTGAGAAAAAAACTATTAGTGTATCCTTCTATTAATGTTCAAATGCTTAAGAGGACGCGAAAATGGTTAATCTGTCCAAAAGAACAAGTGAGTTAGGAACCGAAAACGCCTTCACAGTACTGGCCGAAGTGAATAAGAGACTGCGAGAAGGTGCAGACATAAAGAATTTCTGCATAGGTCAACCCGATTTTGACACGCCGGATCACATTAAACAAGCGGCGATCAAAGCAATCAAGGAAGGTAAAACTGGCTACACCCCCTCCGCGGGCATTATCGAGCTTCGGCAAGCGGTAGCAGCTAGATTTAGCAAGACGAAAAGGGTGGAAGTCAAACCTGAACACGTCGCCGTTGCTTCTGGAGGAAAACCTTTCATTTACTGGAGCATTCTATGCACTACTGATTATGGTGTTGGCGATGAGGTTATTTATCCAAATCCTGGTTTTCCGATCTATCAAAGCCAAATCACCGCGCATGGGGCTAAGCCAGTCCTGCTTCCGCTGGTGGAAGAGAAACGATTTGCGTTTGACATAGAAGACCTCAAAAACAGGATTACCCATAAAACTAGGCTGTTAATCATCAATTCTCCACAGAACCCCACTGGCGGGGTTCTCAAAAAGGAAGAACTAAAAGCAATAGCCGATCTTGCCATGGATCATGATTTTTGGGTATACTCAGACGAGGTGTATTCAACAATGGCGTATGATGAACCGTTCCAGTCTATAGCTTCCATAGACGGTATGCTTGACAGAACCATAATGGTTGACTGTGTTTCCAAATCCTACGCGATGACAGGTTGGCGCTTGGGATATGCTGCCAACAAAACGTTAGCACCTCACTTCGCAAGATGGATGACAAACACGGACAGTTGTGCTAACCAGCCAACCCAATGGGCCGCTGTGACAGCGCTGAATGCCCCGCAAGACGAATCGGAGAAAATGGCCAGAAGCTTCAAAGAAAGGAGAGAACTAATTGTCAAACTGCTGAATGACATTGAAGGTGTCAGATGCCTGCGCCCCGGTGGAGCATTCTACGTTTGGCCAAATGTGACACAAGCGTGCAGAAAAGTCGGGGCACGATCAGCCGAAGAATTCAGACAAATGCTGCTGGACAAAGGAGTTGCATGCCTAGCTGACATCCATTTTGGAAGCAAGAACCCCGGGCAGACCCAAGAATATGTGAGATTCAGCTATGCCACGGCGAAAGATGATATTGTCGAAGGAATGAGAAGAATCAAAGAATTTGTCGAAAAAGAGAGGACATAGGATAATAGCAGCTTGATCATCCTCGATCCAATTGCGGCACTCGTTGTTTCATTCATTTTTCTAGGAGTAATGCTCTACAAACGTGTAAGCATAGGCATCGCATTGTTCGCCACTGCGATTCTCATGAGCTTCGTTTCAATGAAGCCGCTCGAAGTGGCTAACGCCTTGCTTAAAACAACCACAGATCCAATCACAATTTCACTAGTGGCAGTAACTTTTGGAATAATCTTGCTGAGCTTGCTTTACAAAGAAACCGGGGCTCTGCAGTCTTTAAGCAGAAGCTTCAGCGGCCTCCTACGGAACCCCAAGCTTGTAGCCAGTGCGTTACCTGCAATTATAGGACTGCTCGCAGTGCCGGGAGGGGCTTTAATGTCTGCGCCACTCGTGGACTCTGAAGTAGAAAAACTAGGATTAAACGAGGGTAAGAAAACCTACGTGAACGTATGGTTTAGACACATAATCTTTCCAGTGTACCCTATGAGCCAAATCATCATACTTGCAGCGACTCTCACAGAAACTCCGATAACTTCCATAATAATAAGCCAGATTCCAGTAGTCGCCGCGATGATAGCGGTGGGATACTTTGTCGCGTTGAAGAAAACTTCTGTCGCCGACGATTTTGTGACGCCCAAAACAGAGTTTCTGACAAACAGCAAAAATTTTCTGAGGTGGTTTTCACCGATTCTAGTTATGATTCTAACCGTTGCCCTTTTCGCAGTTGACGTCTCAATCGCCGCTTTTGTGGGAATAGCGATGCTTCTTTTAATCACCAAGCCTCATCAACATGCCTTTGCCAAAACCTTCTCAAACATGACACTCTACGAAATACCCTTAGCCGCATACGGCGCGATGTTGCTGCAAAAAGTCACTATGGCCTCTGGAATATCAGTAGCATTGGGCCACGCAATCGCAGGGCTCAATCTCAACGTGGTGGTTCTACTTGCCGTACTACCGGCAGCCCTAGGAGTCTTAATCGGCTCACCTTCCGCAAGCATAGCGATAAGCGTTCCAATAATAGCTGGAATAGTAAGCTTTACGCCAAACCATGCAAGCCTACTCTACATCTCGGCCTTCTTTGGCTATTTAGCTGCACCGACGCATCTATGTCTAATTTTGACTGCAAAATACTTCAGGTGCCCACTAAACAAGGCGTACAAGTTTTTGTTACCTTCCTTAGCAGTAGCATTTGCTGTAGCCTTGCTTGTTTATCACATACTATAACTCGACGTCACTCCACCTAAACACACAAAACCAAAAACAGAAAATGTGGATACGCACAGCCAAAAAAGCAGGTCTGCTCTTGCAAAGCTTATTTACGTGTATGTTTTTCAATGAAAGTTTAATTGAATCAAGACCAAAAGTTATGGGGATGCGTCCATGAAACAGCTGATCCACAATGGCATCCTAGTACCCCAAAAACCTGAATGGAAAAAACTGCACATACTCGTCCGAGGCAAACGTGTAGATCTGACGCCGCTACAAGAAGAGATGGCCATTGCCTGGGTAAAGAAACTGGGAACAGAATACGTCGAAGACCCTATTTTCGTAAAAAACTTTTTTCGAGATTTTCGCACCGCATTAGGCATAAAAGAGAATTTGCCCCCTGAAGAATTTGACTTTTCACCTGTAATAAGAGAAGTTGAAAAAGAAAAAGCCTACAAACAAAGCCTCACAAAAGAAGAAAAGAAAAAACTAGCTGCAGAACGCAAAGCGATAAGAGACAAAAAAAAGGAAAAATACGGCTTTGCTATAGTAGACGGCGTCAAAGTAGAAGTAGCCAACTATATGGCCGAACCCTCCAGCATTTTTATGGGGCGAGGAAAACACCCATTACGCGGACGCTGGAAACCCGGCCCAGAAGAGAGCGACATAATTCTGAACCTTTCCCCCAACGCGCCGAAGCCCCCAGGAGATTGGAAAGAAATAGTGTGGCAACCAGACAGCATGTGGATCGCCAAGTGGGATGACAAACTTCGAGGCAGAGAAAAATACATATGGTTTGCAGATTCGTCCCCTCTGAAACAGCAAAAAGACATAGAAAAATTTGACAAGGCCATAGAACTACAAAAAAAAATAGAAGATGTCAGAAAACACATAATCGCTAATCTAGACGCCGAAGAAGTTACGAGACGCAAAACAGCCACGGTGTGCTATCTCATAGACGCGTTGAAACTACGTGTCGGAGACGAGAAAGACCCCGACGAAGCAGACACGGTGGGCGCCACAACACTACGCCCCGAACACATCACATTTGGAAAAAGCGGCAGGGTAGCCTTCGATTTTCTCGGAAAAGACGCTGTAAGGTGGCGCAAACAGGCAAGACTTCCTGACCAAGTCATCACCAATATGCAAGAGTTTATGAAATCTGCCGAATCAGCAATCTTCGAAGGAGTAGGATCCAAGAACGTTTCACTATTTCTCGACGAGGTAGCACCCAGACTATCAGCAAAAGTCTTCCGAACCTACCACGCTACCGAAGTAGTGAACAGTTTTCTCAGTGGTGCTGACGTTTCCAAATCAGATCCAGAATACGAAAAAAAACATGTGGCCACTATGGCAAATCTAGAAGCTGCCATCATCTGTAACCATAAACGGAAGCCACCGAAAAACTGGAAAGAGTCGCTGGCAAAGAAAACTGAAAGATTAAAGAAACTGAAGACGAAAGACACTCCAAGCGCAAAGAAACGAGCCAAAATTCTTCAATACCAAATAAAAGCTTACCGCGAAACCAGAGACTACAACCTTAGAACCTCACTGAAAAGCTACATTGATCCCCGCACTTATTATAGATGGGGACGAAAAGTGGATTTTGACTGGAAACTCTACTACCCCAAAGCATTGCAGAAAAAGTTTTCTTGGGTGGAACAAACAACCGATTAGACCTTTACAAAGCGTATGACGTGTACTAACTGGTTTTCGTTCCACTCGCCGTGTCTCTTTCTCCAGTTTTTTTTAAACTCTTCTGAGGTATATCCTCCTTCTGCTCTAGCATCTTCATCACTGAAATATTTCAGACGTTTTCGTTCCACCGCAACCACCCGCAAATCTGCAAAACGAGGCTCCGAAACCGTCGCATAAACCAAGTTGCCTGCCCTTATTTTAGGCTCTGGAGCAACGGTTCTAGTAGTTTGAGTTTTCACCTTTTTCATTATGAGCATTTTCTCTTCAGCAGCAAAGGTGAGTTCGCACGGTTCTTCGATCACCTGGTCAACAATCTTCTCGACCGCTTCCTCTGGTTGCTCAGCGGCTTTTGCAACTACTTGACGCGCCTTACGTCCGTGTACAGGTTTGCTGGCAATTTCCTTGGCAACTTCCACCTGTCTGGCTGGTTCTTTAATCCGTCGAGTGATGGCGACAGCCGTGCTGTAGTCCAACTTTCCCAACTCTCGCGGCACACCCGCCTTTTCCGTTGGAGCGATCATTCTCTGAATTTCAGTTGGTGCTTCTGTTAGCCTAAGCCAGTTGTCAACAGTATCGGCGGAGACGCCGATTCTAGCCGAAACAACTTCTTTTGATGGATACTTTTCAGGATATTTTTCTAAAAGCTGTTTACAACAGTTTCCTTTCTCCACGGCGTTGAGATCTTCTCTCTGCACGTTTTCAACAAGGTTCAACTCTATCACTTGTTCATCTGTGAAATCGCGAACTATGGCCAAAATTCTCTGCAGCCCCGCCTGTTGCGACGCGCGGTAACGGCGTTCACCCACCACAACCTCATATTCGCCGGTGGCCAACGGGCGAACAATAATGGGTTCCAGAAGACCTACTTGGGTGATGCTGTCCGCCAACTCGTTAAGCCGTTCAATGTTAATGTCCAAGCGAGGGTTCAGTCTGTTCGGCCGGATTCTGGCCAGTTCGATTTCTTTTAATTCAAACATATGTTTTCTCCTTTTTTCTATACTCTAAGAGTCGCCGAGTTTTCTTATAAAAAGCTTCTACGAACTCCTTTACTGACCATCAAAATTTTTACGAACACATCACATCGTTTTTGTTAGCTCAATTGTTTTATTGTTTTCCATAAGGTATCTCCAACGTGATGGATGTTTTTCAGAACTTTTCCACGTTCAAGTTTCTTTGCCTCTTCTGAACTACAGAGGGCAATTGTGATAGCTATAGGTTTTTGATGCCGTTCGTCGCGGACTACCACGATGTCTTCTTTGCTAAACGTTTCTTCAAAGTCAACGATGCCCGGCGCCATAACATCTGCTCCGTTACAAATGTAAGGGACAGCTCCCATGTTCACTGTGACTTTCACCATTTTTGACAAAAGCTTGTCCACTGCTAATGTGGGAAAAAGTTTATTGTTTACCTTTGCAAAAAGTGGCTGCCGGTCAACAAAGAATATTTCTTCACCGTTTGTTTCGGCAAGTTCAACAGGAGGTTCAAAAGCCGGCAACTGTCTGGGAGACAACTTAACTTTTTTGAAGAATTCTGACAACAGCTGACTGGCTTCTTTTTCTTTTATGAAACGCCGTTTAACCGTAGACACGATTACCACCATTTAGATTAAGCGATACGCCAATTAAAGACATCGGCATAACCAAAAAAATAGTTTTCTCAAACCTTACTTACAAACATAGACAAGAAACCAACTTCATCTCCCTGCGATTCACCACAATAGACGCAGCGAATAATAATATTACGAGCTAACTTTCTAGATGCATTTTTTATACGTTTATGCAGAACAGATAGAGAAAAGTTCCAGAAACTTTAAATGCCCTAAGAGCTAAAAGAAATAGTGCCGAGGAGAGAGGAGAAGCGATGCGGCTACGCGTATCAAGAGTAGTGATTACAATTTTTCTGTTAATACTATCACTATTCTTCATTTTGCCAGTAAAAGCCGATCCAAGTGCAATCCTAGAAGTTTCTTTACCCGAAGGCACATATGTTGGATACAATAATGATCCTTGGCTAAGTGAATGCTGGCTGCTGAACCTCACTGGAGAATCACAAACTTTCATTTTGCGCATAAGAAATAAAAGTCCAGCAATAAGATCGTATGATACTCACATTATTGTCGCCCTTAACGACGCTGGCTATAACAATTATGAAAACATCATCATAAACGGAACACAGATTCCAAAATCCGCATTTCAATACGGCACTCCAAGACCCTACGATTTGTGGACTTGGCCTTCTGGCGATGTTTATCCCACATGGTTTGAAGACACCTACATCAATGTCGGAACAGTTAAGAGAAACGCAGCTGTAGACCTCGTAGTTTCCGTAACTTTTTCAGATGCCACTGACGTTAGAATACATTTCGACGCCTATGGCAGCAAAAAGGATCCCCCCCCACCATCAAATGCGGGTCAAATAACGCACAATTCTTTGTCTGAAGATTCCACAGTTTTATTATATTCTGGCGAACCTCCGCTTCAGCCTCCATTCGCTAGTTTCGTCTACACACCCTTTTATCCAGAATCCTACGAGACAGTAACGTTTAACGCTTCAGAAAGCTACGATCCAGACGGCTTCATAGTTAGCTACGAATGGGACTTCGGAGACGGAAACACCACAACCGTCACAGACCCAACAATAAACCACCACTATACAACTTATGGAGACTACACGGTGAGGCTCACAGTCACAGACAATGACGGTCTAACAGGCAACACGACAAAAAGTATACACGTCAGCCAACGCCCAGTAGCAGCGTTCACATTCTCGCCGCCAGACCCAATAATACATGAAAACATCACCTTCGACGCTTCAGCCTCCACACCAAACGGAGGAGACATCATGAGCTATATTTGGGACTTCGGAGACGGAAACACCACAACCGTCACAGACCCAACAATAATACATGCCTACGAAATATTTGGAAACTACACTGTAACCTTAAATATTACCGACAGTGAAGACCACTGGGACACAGAGTCCAAAATAGTTGAAGTTACAGCAGCGCCCATTGCGGACTTTTTCTGGTCGCCCTTCTACCCACAAGAAGGCGAAAACGTCATGTTTGACGCTTCCATCTCGGCTCCAGACGGCGGCGTGATTATAAGCTACGAATGGGACTTCGGAGACGGAAACACCACAACCGTCACAGACCCAACAATAATACATGCCTATTCTGCCATGGGAGACTACACGGTCACTCTAAACATAACAAATAGCATGGGCAGATGGGACACCGAATCGAAAACAGTCACCGTGGTCGCCCGTAGATACTTCTTAGAGGTTAAAACAGACCCAGACGGCGTTACCAGCATTCCAGGCGAAGGCTGGTATGATGAAGGTACAAATGTCACTTTGATGGCTCCCGACTTTGTCGATGTATCAACCGGCGTACGCTACAGGTTTAGTTATTGGGATGTTGACGGAACCTCCCAAGGAGCAGGAGTAACCTCCATTACTGTTCACATGGACGCTAACCACACAGCAACCGCCCACTACATACTCCAATACTACTTAACGGTCTCCTCTCCCTACGGCACGCCCAGCGGTGAAGGCTGGTATGACAGCGGGTCTACCGCTTACGCCGCTTTGAACACAGATACTGTGGATCATGGAAACGACACCCGCAGAGTATTCACTTTTTGGAGCGGAGACGCAACTGGAACAAACTATGCTCAAAGCGACCCCATTAACATGAACGCACCGAAAACTGCAACTGCAAACTGGAAAACCCAATACTACCTAACAGTTTCCTCTCCCCACGGCACACCAACCCCCTCCGAACCAGGTGAATGGTTTGACGCCGGAACAAGCGTCACAGCCTCGGTAAACTCTCCCGTATCAGGCCCTAGTGGTACGCAATATGTGTGCACTGGATGGACAGGAACAGGAAGCGTGCCAGCGTCGGGGACAACAACCTCTGTAACCTTCACCATAAACGAACCATCAACCATTACATGGAACTGGAAAACCCAATACTACCTAACGTTGACAACGACTACAGGAGGCGTTACAGACCCATCTAGCTCAGGTTGGTACGACTCTGGAGCCATAGTCTCGGTCATGGCAATTCCAGACATGTATTACCTGTTTGACTGCTGGGAGCTAGACAGCGCAAACGTCGGCTCAGCAAACCCTTACAACGTGACCATGGACACAGCCCACACATTACACGCAATATTCGTGCGAGACACATCAACCCTCACCATCACTGTCACAGCGGGAGGAACAACCGACCCCCCACCAGGCTCTCACGTTTACCCAGCAGGCACAAACGTTACAGTAACCGCCTATCCTGACGTGGATTACATTCTTGAATACTGGGAGTTTGACGGCGTAAACGTCGGCTTCGAAAACCCGATCACTGTCTTCTTGAACCCTGACCACACACTTCATGCAGTGTTCAAATACTCACCCATCACTCACTACTTAACGGTGAAAACAGATCCTGACGGCGTCACCACAATCCCCGGAGAAGGATGGTATAACGAAGGTGACAACGTAGTTTTAACAGCTCCAGAATATGTAGATGTCTCCACAGGAGTACGCTACAGGTTTAGTTATTGGGATGTTGACGGAACCTCCCAAGGAGCAGGAGTAACCTCCATTACTGTTCACATGGACGCTAACCACACAGCAACCGCCCACTACATACTCCAATATTATTTCACAGTTTCCTCTCCACACGGCTCGCCAACACCTTCCAGCGGATGGTTTGACGCCGGAACAAGCGTCACAGCCTCGGTAAACTCTCCCGTATCAGGCCCTAGTGGTACGCAATATGTGTGCACTGGATGGACAGGAACAGGAAGCGTGCCAGCGTCGGGGACAACAACCTCTGTAACCTTCACCATAAACGAACCATCAACCATTACATGGAACTGGAAAACCCAATACTACCTAACGGTCAAAACCAGTCCATCTGGAATCGCCACAATTTCAGGACAGGGTTGGTACGACGAATCGACAAACGTAGCCCTCACAGCTCCTTCAGTTACAAGCTATAAATTCCTCTATTGGGACATCGATGGAACATCGCAGGGTGACGGTATCAAGTCAATTTCTGTTAACATGAACTCACCCCACACAGCTACTGCGCACTACGAATGGGTACCCACAGTTGTGGGCGGCTCTACCGCTTCTATAAAGTCGCCCTTAGTTGACAGTTGGCTGGGTCTGAACGTTATGCTCATCGCTGTCGTGCTTATTTTAGCTTCTTGGAAGAAGAAACACCAAAGAAAAAATTAGCGTTCAGAAATCTGAAAATAGCTTTGATGTGTTAAAACGGAGAGTTTTCTTCTTTATGTTTTCTTGTGATTATTGAAGTTCGAATTCTCAGCACGCCGGGCAAAGGGGCTATAAATTGGGCGATGAAATTGTGTAGTTTTTCTTGATCGGATGCTGTTATTTTCGCTATAATGAGTAGCTCCTCGGAGAGTGACGTGTAAACTTCTGATACCTGTCGATGTTTTGCCAACGCTTCTGCAATTTTCTCACTCTCTTTCGGGGCGGTGAAGATTGTCACAATAGCTGTTAAATGTTTTATTCCAGCTTTTCTGTAATCAATCGTTGCAGCATATTTTTTTATGACTCCTTGTTCTTCAAGCTTCTTTATGCGTTCGTAAATAGTGGAGTGGGCTAACTGTAACCGTCTTCCAATTTCGGTGTAGCTTTGCCTAGCGTTTTCCTGCAGAACGTTTAGTATGGCCAAGTCTAAACTGTCCAGAGAAACCCTGTCTTTCTTTGTCTTCATTTGCGAACTTCTCCAGCAAAATAGATTTCTCACGTTTTCCAATTTATTCTTTGTCATCGACAAAACGTAGGAAACCTATTGAAGATGCCTTCAACTTTTCGGCGAAGCAAAGTACTTAGAGTTTCGGAAAAATGTAGAAAAAGCCTCGAATTACCTACAATTCTTTAAATTTTTTCTCTCTAGATTACGATTTTGCGAAATTCGTGTCAAATAGCTTTAAATTAGACGCTGAGAACTAGAATATAGTTCTAGAAGAATGTTTCATCGGTGTTAAGCAGGATGACCCAAAATTTAAAGATTCCTAGAATATGGGAACTCTTAAAAACTTTCAAAGAATCGTGTAGCCTCAAAGGTTGGAAAACTAGCGATTATGAAGACCTAGTTAAAACAGATGATGAATACCACAATTTCATTGGAACACGAACCGCTCATCCCTCCACATTCAAAAGAATAGCCTCCAAAGGGAAACGTGCGATCCCTGAAGGAAAATCTTATCGCATAATCGATGTAGATTATACTGCTTGGGTTTTTCAACAGCCTCCTCCAGAACAGCTGATAGAGACGTTGACGATGAATTCTGAGCTCTCTAAAAAGACAGCCCTATACGATTTAAGCAGCATATACCGAGATAAGCCCTACTGTTTAAAGATGAACGAAACTAACAGTCGCGTATTCGACGAATTTGAAAAATTTCTGAAGGAAAAATATGGAATAGAAACGAAGCCCCTCTACGAGCCACGCACAAATGAGCATAAAACCTTCAAATCAAAGCTTCTAAAAGCCTCTGTCGGATAATTTTCAACAATTCTTTACCAGACAAGCCAAGCAGAAGCTTCCGGCGCCACTGCATCTTACGGCAAAGTAACACACTTTTCGGAAAACACAAGCTTTCATAAGGAGCATACATAATACTCTGTCTCGGGAAGAAACGATGAACAGAACAGAAACAAAGAACCAAAACGAAAAAATCAGAAAGCTTGCCGAGTTTAAAACACAGCTTGAGAGAAAGATAAAAAAGGCAGAAGACAACTTGGAAAAGCTGAGAATTTTACTAGAATTGGTCAACGAAACCCTCTTAGAAAAAGGGTTTAAAAGAGCTGATAGCCCAAAACCGAAATTTACCGAGGCATCAAATTTACCACCTGTTAAGGAATATGAAACCGCAATTCCACTCAAAACTTTATCAGATGACTTGCTCGCAAATCTGCACACAAGCAAAGATTGTATGCGTGTAGTGACCGCCAAAGACAAAACATTTAACGTGAAAACCCCCCCTTTTCAGCAATTCTTGATTGAAAGAGTTTTAAACAAAATGCACGAGAAAGACCGCGAGGCCGCAAGCAAGGGAGAGATAACTCCAGAGAGGGTTTTCTCTTACGAGTTGATCTTGGACGGTGACGTTGTTCGTGAAATTGTAATTCAAAACCTCACAGCAGACAGAATTCGTGAGCTAAAGTCAAGCATCAACTGGACCTTGGAGAAGATGCACGAAAAAATGAAAAAGAACAGTTAGTAAGTTGAATGCTTAATGACGTTTCTTGATTGTGGGTTACCTAGAGGCTCATCGTCGGCTTATAACTTTGCGTGGACGCTTTACTTTTGCGAATTACTCATCGAGCTTTGAAGTGTCGCCACAGTTTTTTGTAAGGATTGAGGCGGCGAGTTTATATAGGGTATATAGCTTCCCGAACTCGGAGCCTGCAGTTGAAGGTTCCCGGGCGGAGGTTTATCTCTAACTAACCGCTTCTGAACATGTTTGTATCCACATGCGCATTGGAAACCTACGACTTTATTTTTGCGTTTGATTTTGCTCCATCTTGCCGCGTTGCACAATGCAGTGTTCTTGTGGATCTTCCATAGCAGTGTAGCTTCTTTATTTGTGAGTGGCACCAAGCGTCCTGCAGAGGTGAAATACCAAGCTACATAGAGAGCTAAACATGCCCAAAAGGTTGGCAACAAGATGTATGATGTTGAGCCGAGATTTTCTAACAATGACGTTAATATTTCTAGCACGGTTTTCACCATGTGTATTTTTGTTTTACTCATATACAATATGTCCCTTTTAAGACATATCTACCTCTTATATATTATTTCTTACGATATAAACCTTACGGAAAATAACACCTCGCCCACCGCACCAAGACCAGCAAAGCCAAAATCGCACCATTGCAAGAAACAAGATTTCAACATAAAAACATGCGGTTTGAAGCCCTACAGCCATCTTCTGCCCCAGATCTGGAGTCGAAAGAAATTGACTCTAGCATAATAGCACGTTTTTCGTTTCTATATGGTTATGTCTTTTTGGACCTATCAAAGTAGATGTTTTTGCCAGCGGCACAGAGGGGAATACCCATAATGATCTGGGCTTGTGGCAACAACCCTAATCTTTTCGCTGCTGTTCCAATTCGATACATTATGCGATTGTCCACATTAAGAATACTAGCTGTTTTTGCTGCCGATCCTAAGGCAATTCCTAAATCCAAAGCTTTGAAAAGACACATAGGCCCAACAAAGTCTTGACCTTGTTTCTCTCCAGCTTTCTGGAAAGCTTCGCAAGTTTCATAGCCACACGCACCACAGTTGAGACCAAATGACTTCGGACCTTTAACACCAACCAGCAGAACCACGTCAGAATCGCTGAGATTCTTTCCGTCCCTTACAAACCCTTCGTTGCCCCTCTCTTCCGCAATCTTTTCCATCTCTATAACGATTTCGTCTTTCTCTCTGCCATACACCACGACCACCACAAGATCATCAACCCCTCCCGACTTTGGAGCAGTTCTTGCAGAAATCAACATCAACTTCGCTGCTTCTAATATTCCCTCTTTTTCTCCATCTTCCCTAAGGACAGGCATCTCCTTTTTCCGCCTCACGAACTTGTTTAGGGTAAACCCGCAATAGCAGGTTCAAAAACGCTCTTTATCAAATCTGCGACTTCAGCAAGCTGATTTGTATATAAAGCCATCGAAAGAAAAGTTACACCCGCCAATAAGATAAGCGAGCCTATAATTCTCTTCTCCGAAATCTCCATAAGATTTCCAGCCTACAAATGTTTCTTTAATTTGCTTTCGATTAAATGTTTAGGAGACGCGCCCACTATTCGGTCGATTTCTTCCCCTTCTTTCATGACCAGCAATGTAGGAACTCCCATAATGTTGAAGCGTGCAGCTGTCTTAGGGTTTTCATCTACATCAAGCTTACCGAAGACTATCTTGCCCGCATATTCTTTGGCCAGCTCCTCTATGATGGGGGCAATCATGCGACAAGGTCCACACCATGCTGCCCAACAATCAACAACCATTAATGAATACTTTTGGACAACTTCGTCAAAACCGGCATCTGTCAACGTAAGCGGCGCAGAAATGTTTTCGCCTCCTTTCGATTTTCTCATCATTTCCTTCATCTTCTTAGCCTTAATTTCCTCTAGCTCGGAATCTTCATTTTCTCCAAACAAACGACCATGCTCCATCATCATACATTTATCCATAATTACTGTTAATCCTGCTTTTTGAGCTTTTTCTGCTGCTTGCTGGTTCACTATCCCTAACTGCATCCAAACAACATAAGGTTTTCCGCTCTGCTTCTTCATTTCGATTATCTGATCAACGATAGGCGACATTTCTTCTGAGGGCCTAAAAACGTCCACTATCTCTACAGTCTTCTGTATTTTCAACGGTATATCCAGCAAGGTTTTGTAGGCTTTTTGGCCTAAGATAGCATCTGCTGTTGGATTCACAGGTATTATGTGGTAGCCTTGCCTCTGCAAATATTCGGCCACTTGATGGCTGGCTTTTGACGGATCTTTTGAAAGGCCCACTATGGCTACGGTTTTGTACTGCTTCAATATTTGTTCTATAGACGTATCGTTCAACACCTTACTTTAAGGGTTAATTGTTGCTGTCTCACACTAAAAAGTTTAGCGCACAACTCATCTATCTTCTCAACTGATCTAACCGATAAGGGCGAAAGTAACTGCCCGCGTCTAAAGCTAACGTGGTAAAGCTTCTGCTTTGACTCCTAGCTGCTTAGTTATCTCTTTGGCGAGTGCCTCGGCGTCTCCAGCTCGATAGTTGTCGGTTATAACTAGTTTAGGCCGGCTTTGCCTTACATATTCTAACAGGCCCTTAAAATCTGAGTGATCACTTAAAGCTACAGTATACTCTTTTTCGCCTGTTTGCCTACAAGGTGAGTTGAACTCCCACCCACTTGCACAGATTCTGAACCCGTCTAACCCTACTTTCTTGCGCCAATTCATGTGATAAAACGCGACGTATTCCATTTCCCGTTGAAGGGTGGATTGAATTGCATGTTTGCTCGAGAACAGCGGTCTACAAATTCTAATTCCATGTTTTTGATGGATTTCGGTGACATGAAGGATTTTTTCGGGCATTACAAAGGGCGCTTTGATTCTCGCTTCGTGTAATATCTGCATCAATTCTTGAAGTTTTCCATGATAGCCAAAAACATAAACAGGTCCCTCTCTTAGCCCTTTTTCAACGATGGAAACCAACATGTGTTTCGCTTCATCTCCGAAATTTCTCGTGCGCCATGGATTTCCATACGTGGCCTCAATGACTAATATGTCAGATTGGATAACTGGAGTGTCTGCAATTCGGAAGTCGCCGGTATAGAGAATACGTACTCCATCGGCGTCTTCTACTAAGACCTGTGCGGCACCGAGAATGTGATCTACTTTGTAAAGAGTCAAACGTTCATCATTGTAGGTCAAAGTCTCGCCATACCCAACGGCTCTAACTTTTTCTTTCCGAAAAAATCTAGGTCCTCTCAAAACTTCAATCAAATCTCGGGTTGCCGCCGTCATAACCACCATGTCACATTTTTTCAAACTCCGTTGCAGACCAGCCATATGATCAGCATGAGCGTGAGTGACCACTCTCAAAGCCCTTGTTTGTTCAAAAGCATCACAAGCCACATGTTTTCCCAAAAGAATCGCGCCTTTTTCCGTGACATTCGCTTTCAACAGCGGCTTCATAGCAAGCAACCAAACACCACTGTTTATCTGAAGACACTAAAATCATTTGTCTTAAACACTGCCCAAATCTTTCGCTATGGAGTCATCTGGCATACTGGGAAACCAAGCAAAACGCTAGGATTGAAGGACATTATACAATACAAAGCAAAAACCGAAATTTGGCTATGGAGCAATGGTGATCTCCGTCTGCATGTTTTACAACTCAAAAAAAGGTTCCAGTTCAATCCCATCAGAGTTTCTGTTAGCTTTATAACTGATACAGCTCATTGATATAATAGTTGATAACAAAAAGATGGCAGGCTGAGGATTTTGAAAGTTGTAGGGATAATTTCAGATACTCACATTCCAGCTCGAGCAAGAGCCATCCCAAACAATGTTTTCAAAATCTTTCAAGAAACATGGCTTATAATCCACGCTGGAGACTTGACAAGACTAAGCGTTCTGGAGGAACTAGAACAAATGGCACCGGTAATTGGCGTACATGGTAACATGGATACGCGAGACGTAAAAGAAAAATTGCCACGCATAAACTCAGTGGATGTCTATGGATGGAAAATCGGAGTCACACACAGCCTAAATTTCTATTGTCGAACAAGCGGATTCAAAGCAGTCGTCGAGAAACATGGCTTCCACGTCTTTGTGTCTGGACATACTCATCGTCCAGGCTTGAAATATAAAAACGGCACATTACTTATCAATCCAGGTAGCCCAACAAATCCTATTCCACCATTTTTAACAAGACCCACAATTGCACTACTAAAAATAACAAAAAAAGATATCGAACCAGAAATTGTAAATCTCTGACAGCCAAAAAACCTAAACATCTCATTCTCTTCATCCTCTGCTTTCTTAATCCGCAACAAGTAATCGCTTTTTTTATGCACTAGATTAATGTGGGGAGACAGTTCACTTTCACTAAAGTCTCTCTCCTCTACGAATTGTCGTTGCGGCGACGACCTTAAACACAGGAAAAACTGAAAGACACTTCACCTGGTGAACATAATAATGTCTCGTGCAATAGAAAAATGTCAGAATCCTTGGAACAATGGCTGCAAAAACACTGACATAGAAGTTTACATTTTCCATGAAAAACAACAATTACCTATCTGCACCCACTGCTGGCGTAAAATTGCAGATCAAACCATTGAATGGAGAAGATAACCTTGGGCATGGAGCGCTTCAACCTAAATGTAGCCCGTTCCTACATAGGCCGACGAGTCAACTTACACCTCAAAGACGGAGCCGTCTTGATTAACGTTTATGTAGCTGACGCCAAACGCGAAAAAGATGACGGCAAACCAGCTGTTTTATGCATCACACAACCAAGAAAACCTTTATTGAGAATCCTCTTGAAAGAGATCGAATGGATGGAACAGTTAAATCCCCACCTTCTGTTGAATGCTTGATTTCAAAAAGTCACAGATCTACACAACGAATAGGTTCGTCCAGTCCATCCACAGGAGGCAATGTAAGGCAAACAACAGAAAGAACTCCGTTCTCAGAAAATTGTTTGCCCAACTTCAAAATGGTTTCAACAGACTAAATGGTTGGTCTCATAAACGATTGCCAGTTATCCAAAACTTCGGACAGATGTTTCAAATTTGGTATTTTTACGTCGGGTTCTACAGGAAATGGTTCAAGTTCGCCTGCAACGGCATAAGGATTTTTTCGAAGACCGGCATTTTCAACTAAAACGGTCTTGAATCCCACTTTTTTGGCTCCATTGATATCTGCTTTCAAGGAATCACCTATGAATACTGCTTCTTCGGCCTGTCTGTCTATCTGCCTTAATGCTTCTTTAAACAGTAGGGGGTGAGGTTTACGTATGCCTATTTCGCCAGAGACTACTACTGCGTCGAAAAATCGAGTTAAATTGAAGCGTTTAAGTATCTTCCATACACCTGGCGCATACGCAAAATTAGTCACCAATCCCAGCTTGTGTTTTTCTCTCAGCCCAGCGAGCATTGATGGTATGTAATTTTCTATTCGCAAATCTTTTACTAGTGTGTCTGTGAAAGCCTCTACTGCCCGCGATATTGTTGGGCTCTTACGAGTTGCATAGAAATTGAATTTTTTCAAGGTTTCAGCGACTCGTTGCTGAAAGTCTACTTCTTTGAGAGATTGTTCCGTGTCAAGGTACATTTTGTTGCGCACTTCAAAGTAAACACGTTTGAACTCCTCGAAAGAGGTGGATGTTGCTATTTTGTCGTTGTGTAGGCTTTTTAAAAGATTTGCTAAGCATTTGTCATAGTCCCACTTGTCGGTTAATATCAGCGTGTCTCCGAGGTCGAAGATTACGGCTTTAAACTGCAACGGAATCATCCTTTTAGGCGGGAGTTGGATTCTCGTTCTTAAGCCTATTTGGCACACTTATTTAAAGTTTACACGTTCTTTGTAAAAAGCCAAAGGGTTTTACACAAAGTTGACAAATATTTTTAAATATCTAAGAATTCAAAACTTCGCGATGGTGAGAAAATACTTGGCTTGTACAGTTGTAGCCGGCGCTTTTTGGGGAGACGAAGGCAAAGGAAAAATTGTATCCTATCTAGCTTTGAGAGACAAAGTCGACGTGTGCATACGCACAGGCTCTGTGAACGCTGCCCACACGGTGCATTTTGAAGGTAAACGCTACGCGTTACACATGGTGCCCTCCACCTTTGTCTACGATAAGTGCCGACTATTAATCGCTCCAGGAGCAAACGTTCACATTCCTCAATTTCTTAAAGAAATAGAAGAAACTAATGTTAAAGGCAGAATCGGAATAGACCGACAAGCCTCCATAATCGAACCGCATCATTCTGAAATGGACAAGAGCGACAGCCACTTGAAAAGCATCGGCACCACCGGTTGGGGCGTAGGCCCAGCAATCCAAGAACGAGCAAAAAGATCGGCCAAACTGGCAAGAGACATTCCCGAGCTTAATCCCTTTTTAGCAGACGTAGCCGAAGAAGTAAACACTGCCATAGACGCAAAGAAAACGGTTGTCCTAGAAGGAACACAAGGATTAATGCTTTCACTTTATCATGGATCTTACCCCTACGTCACGAGTCGCGACACAAGCGCAGCAGCCATATGCTCCGAGTCAGGAGTAGGGGCAACTCGAGTAGACAACGTCCTCGTAGTATACAAGGCTTTTATCACACGCGTAGGTGCAGGAGAATTACCCGGCGAACTCTCCAGCGAGGAAGCTGTACGCCGCGGATGGTTTGAAACCGCGGCAGGAACAGGACGGAAACGTAGATCTGCGCCCTTCAACTTTGACTTGGCGAAAAGAGTTGCCAAAATCCACAGCGCCACCGAAGCAGCCATCACCAAACTAGATGTTTTGTATCCCGACTGTAAAAACGCGGCCAACTATAGTCAGCTGCCACAAAAAGCAAAAACTTTCATTAACAAGGTGGAAGAAGCAACCGGTGTCCCCGTAACAATTCTAGGCATTGGACCTGGCGCATTAGACGTCATAGACAGAAGAGAAACTTGAAGCACTAGGCTATCAGCGTAGCCCATTATGTCGCTGACCTCGTACTCTTCCAGTTATTATTTGTTCCTTTTGTCATTATCGCCCGTAACGCATTTTTATGGGCTCTTTTCGCTGTTTCTTTGGTGGTTAGCCTATTCCAAGTTTTCTTGACTGAAATTCTTTTGCGAGGGCTTCATGGCCGCTTTTTCCTTAGTCTTTTAGGATAATGTACGATACCAAATAGAAAACAGCGTAGGTTAAAGCTGCCAGCAAAAAAGGAGCTGCAAACCCATAAGCAGCAATAAGGATGCCTGATAAAGCCAAACTTGCTGTTTCGCCAATGTGCAACCCAAACATTAGCAAGCCTATATCGGTGCCGTACGATTCTTTATTGGAGATTTTTGACAATATGCCCTCTTGCCCAATGCTGGACATGCCTTCAACAAGACCATAGGCAACTAAAAGCCCGGCAGCAGCAACAGCACTCAAAAAACCCAACAGAGAAAACGTGAGTGAAAACAAAACCCCTTGTATAAGGAGAAGTTTCCTTATCCTAGTGGTTCTGGAAAACAGGAAAGAAGACAAACCGGCTAGAAGAATTTGGACGCCTATTATCGATCCAATTGCATCAGCAGTGAAGCCGTATTCATCCAAAAACAACGGAATAATAAAACTGCCCCGAAAGCCGTAGGATAAACCGATCATGAAAAACAAGAACACGAAAATCTTGAAAATACGTGTTTTCTTTCGGAAATCCAGAAAACCTAAAGCTTTCTTCACGTTGAACTCCTCTTTTCTTTCGCTTTTAAGCAGAAAGGCCAGCAAGAACACAAATACGCCGAAAACGGCACAAAACAACATTGTTCCTTCAAAAAACAGCCAGACAACCAAAAACCCAGCCACAAGGCTGCCAGCAGCGAAACCCAAGTAGACAATAGCCCGCAGATAGACTAGAATCCGCCAATGTCCCTCACTCTTCTCTAAAAGGAAAGCTCGGTTAACGGCCCACAATGCGCCCTCCTTGGTGCCTTCCGCCACTTTGCCGAACAAAAACTCCAAAGGTGTCCTGGCAAAGTAGTAGATTAGACTTGAAACGACGCCTAGAAACCCATTGGAAACAAAAAATGGTTTTCTTCCCCAAAAATCGGATACCGTTGCAAAAAACATGCGCCCAAACTGCATTATGAGAGGCATGGCTGCAAACACAAGTCCTATAACAACTACGTCCACGTAACGTGCTTTCATCATCAAAGGCACAGCGACCGCGAGAATGCCGCTGGCAAAAGAATGAAAAATTTGAATAGAAAGAACAAGCTTAATCTGGCTTAAATGCCTCATACGACCATCTTCTAATCACTCGTGTTTAAAGCCGTTACTCTCCAACAACATGTTACTTCACACCGAACTCCAACAAAACACGCTGTTGCTTCCTAAGTTTTTCAGCGAAGCATGGTTGATCAACACTCGCAAACGACCCAATCTACCTCTATCAACCATTTATTTGACGCCGAAGCTTCTTCGCCTTAACATAAGCGAACCCAAGCAAAAGTTGACTATTAAACAAGATAATGCAGGTTATTTCCATATGTCCAGAGCGGTTTTCAGCTCTTTGTGTTCTCCGGCATATTTTCTCAACGGTATGCCACGCATTTTTGCGTCTACTGCTTGTCTCATAGCTTTAGCTCCAGCTACGGTGCCCGCTCTATGCCCGTGAATGCCGCCGCCGGCTTGAATCACTACGTCTTTTCCGAAAATATCGATGAGCGCAGGAACTAAACTTGGGTGAAGCCCACCTGAGGCTACCGGTAAAACAGGCTTCAAGCCATCCATTTCAGTTTTTAAGGCATCACAATTTTCCAAAACTTCTTCCTTTCCCTCTGACATTTTGCCGACGGCTGTTCCCACATGAAGTTGATCCACCCCAATTATTCTAGACACTTTGGCAATCACTCGCATTGAAATGCCGTGTTTAGAGTTTTTTGTGAATGTTGCGTGTCCTGCCCTATGAGCATGTATCACAAGATTGAAGTTTTGGTTTCGCAGTGTTTGCAGGGCAGAAAAACCGCAGGTAATAATGTCCACCATGATATATCTCCCTCCGTGATCTTCAATGAACTGTGCACGCTCAACCATCTGGTTCGTCTCAGCAGTCACGTTAACCATGTAAACCTTATTTTCACCTGTTTCGGCTTCAGCTTTGTCTCTGCTTTCCAGGGTTTTTGTTGCGCGGTCTTTGAAAGGATTGAACTGTTGGCTGCTCAAGTTTTCGTCGTCTTTCACCACGTCGCATCCGCCGACCCAAGCCTCATAAGCAACTTCGGCGTGGTCCTTGGTTTTTAAGCCTAGTTTAGGCTTGATTATGGTGCCCACCAGCGGTCTGTCGCTGACTTTTAAGAGCTTTCTGATTCCGGCAATGCCGTATTTTGGACCTTTGAAGCTTTTGACGATTCTGGAAGGAAGTTGAACGTCGTTTAGTCTCAGGTTCTTCAGAGCGTCTAAACCAAAAACGTTTCCAGCTACACTGCTGAGAATGTTAGGCATGTTGTCAAGCTCAAACAATTCCACTGGGTATGCTATGCGGATGTTGTTACCGTTGATTTCAAACACGGTAGCGTGTAACTTTTCTACGTATGGCTTCACAGTGGTCAGTTCAGTCCATGTTCCAATTGAACTTTCAGCAGCCACTCCGCCTGCTGCCACTTTGATGTCTATTCCTTTTGGCTCCACGTAGAAATCGCAGACTAGATCGTCTTCTTTAGGGCGATATGAAAGGTCGACAAAATCTACATATTGCACAACATTTCCTCCAATTTGCCAATAGTTCTTAGGAACGTTCATAAGCGAGACGGTCTAAGTTACTTCTTTCGCCGCTCAACTCGGTCTTAACTCGTATAGTATGAAGTATGTCACTTCGCGTCACTATTCCAGCCAATCGTCCATTTTCTCTAACCGGCAGCCGACCCACGTCTTGTTTAGACATTTTGATGAGCGCGTCTAACGCCTTCTCATCAGGTTTGACGCAAACCAATTTTTCACAAGTGGTCATAACATCTGCCGCGTTAGTTTCTTCCCATTTAGACTTTGCGACCTTCCTAACGTCTTCAATAGTCACCAAACCAAGAAGAGTAGAGTTCTTCACAACTGGAAAACCACCATGCTTATATTTCGAGAAATAGTTTTCCGCAAGATCTTTTAGCGACACTTCGGGTTCAACTGTGTGAACTTCACTGGTCATTATGTCCTTCACGGCTACATCAACTAAAGCCTCACTCACCATGGTCTGTCTCAAGCTTGACTCGGCACCGTTTTTCAAAAACCACCCGATCAAAATGAACCAAAGACCGCTTATAATAGACCCGAAAAAGATTATGGCCAAACCGCCAAGCATGAACAGATATGAGAAAGCTATTCCAACATTTGTGGCAGTTTTTGTAGCGCTTATTAAATCGTTTTTCCACTTCCAAAGCGTCGCACGCAAAACCCGCCCACCGTCCAAAGGAAAAGCAGGCAACATGTTGAACCCGCCTAACAGCAAGTTTATGTAACTAATGTATTGAAGAGGGGCAACGATTAATGGACTAAGTTCCAACCCACGCAGCGCATACCATATTAATCCAAGCGCAACGCCAATGACTATGCTTGAAGCTGGACCTACCACCGCCATCTTAAATTCTACACCGGGAGTCTTAGCTTCTTCTTC
>JBKHJI010000080.1:0-5259 GCA_046538175.1 Bathyarchaeia archaeon
TGAGGAGGAGAATGCATCTAGCGATGTTCGCGGCGTGGTCTGCGGTTCTTTCCACTGACTTGACTATTAGCCTGTAGCCCAAACAGTCTCTTGGGGTGGAAAGCCCAATGTCTCGGAGGACTAGCTCACTTTGTACAGCAGCCTTCAACTGGCGGATTACGTAAAGGCTGAAGCGATCTACTTCATCGTCTAGAGCGACCACGTCTTGGGCAAGTTCCTTATTCAGATCCTTTAATGCTTGCATCGCATCCTCATGCATCGCGGTAGCAATTAGACACATTCGCCTTAGAGCGCTTTCAACGGATAGCTCTGGATAGCTGAGCAAGACTTGCAACTTCATTTCATTAGGGGAATCTGAGATAATTTCCGTGCCGACCAGCTTTTTCCTTGCCAGATCCTTGATGAAGTTTCTCTGCAAAGAGGTTATGCGCTCGTCTTTTGTCTTGATCTTGATGAAGTTGTAACCAACCAAATAGAGAGCAATAATCTTTCGTGCGATTGTGTTGGGGTCTTCTTTTTGATGCACTATTATGTTTGCTTCTCCTAGTTTCGCTGGTTTGATCAGTTCTTTGGGTGTTAGAAGAAGTGATGCGTCACTTTGCTTGGAGATAACTAGTTGGCTTCCTGCCTTGAGATTCATGCTCTGCACCCATTTCTTCGGCAGGGACACGATGTAGGTTGATTTGCCTGTTAGCTGAATCTTTCTTGTTTCTTCGCCTAATTCTTCATTCACTTTTTGTTCTTCCAAATAATTCACGCTTTCTATATAGTTAATTTGCTTCTATATTTAGTATTTGGGCAATGTATATAGGATTTCTGTTTATATACAAATGAAAGAGGTTGAGAGAATGAACTACAAAATCATTATCCCAATAGTTGCAATAGCCATAATTGTGGCAAGCGTATTTGCCTACCAATATCTATCGACACCACAAACGATCACGTTGAACGGTGCAGGAGCGACTTTTCCTTTTCCATTGATCGACAAGTGGACGGCGGAATATCATAAAATTAAGCCCAATGTCCAAGTGAATTATCAGTCAATAGGAAGTGGTGGAGGAATAAAGCAACACACGGAAAAGACCGTGTATTTTGGAGCCAGCGATGCGCCATTAACAGAGCAACAATTTGCCGATGCTCCAAACACACTACATATACCCATGACAATAGGCGGCGTCGTTCCTACGTACAATGTGCCTGGAGTATCTAAAGGTCTTAAATTCACTGGCGAAATTTTAGCAGACATCTTCCTTGGAAAAATCACAAAGTGGAACGATCTAAGGCTTATGGCACTCAATCCTGAAACCAGTCTCCCAGATCAGGACATCATTGTGGTGCATAGATCAGATGGAAGCGGAACAACTTTCGTGTTCACACAATATCTCTCAGAAATTAGCCAAGAGTGGAAAACAACTGTAGGAAAGAGTACATCAGTCAACTGGCCAACAGGTTTAGGAGGGAAGGGGAACGAAGGAGTCGCTGGTCTCATATCGCAAAACCCCTATTCAATTGGCTATGTTGAATTTATCTACGCCAAAAAGAATAGCTTAACGTGGGGCTATGTACAGAACGCTGCTGGAGAGTTTGTTGAGCCCAGTCTAGAATCTTTCTCAACTGCCGGATCATTCGCTAC
This sequence comes from Bathyarchaeia archaeon, assembly GCA_046538175.1. GTDB lineage: Archaea > Thermoproteota > Bathyarchaeia > Bathyarchaeales > SOJC01 > JBKHJI01. Next base: position 1,634 of record JBKHJI010000080.1, read on the forward strand.
TGTAACGCTTCCCAGGGGAGATGAGAGTTGGTCAAGAGTTTCTATAATTGACGGCATAGTGAACAATACACAAGCAATTGGAGCCTATCCAATAACAAGCTTCTCGTACTTTCTGGTATACAAAGAGCTAAACGTCTTGCCTAACATGAATGAGGACGCGGCGAAGACTTTGGTAGAATTCTTATGGTGGACAATACACGGTGGACAAAGCTTCTCATCTGAGTTGGTCTATGTTCCCTTGTCCGCAGAGGTCATAACACATAATGAAGCAACTATTCGAATGATAACCTTTAACGGACAACAATTATACCAGGGTTAAAGGTAAGAAACATGAAGAGCTCTCGAAAACCACCCTTTTTTATTCATAACCTCAACGTTAAAGTTCGCAAAATTTTCAAAAAGCCTTTAACAGGCGATTATGCTTTCAAACTTCTTACTGCTGCATTTGCCTCAAGCATTTTCTTGATACTCGGCTTGATGATCTATGAGCTAATCAAAGGCTCCCAGCTTTCACTGCAAAGATTCGGAATAGAGTTCTTGATAGGCACTAAATGGGATCCGGCAATATCGCAAGTTTTCGGAGCCCTACCACTTATACTTGGCACACTTGTAACGTCAGCCATTGCTCTTCTGATAGGTGTGCCCATAAGTCTTGGCATCGGCTTGGCACTCTCAGAATACGCACCCAAGCGGTTCGGATTCGCGATTTCTTTCCTTGTCGAACTCTTAGCTGCCGTTCCAAGCGTGATCTACGGTCTATGGGGCATCTTTACATTGATTCCATTTTTACGAAGCAACGTGTATGCCTACCTACAAGGAATTTTGGGTTTTATTCCATTGTTTTCGGGTTCTATATATGGCGGCGGTGTCCTCACGGGCGGAATAATCCTTGCAATTATGATTATCCCCACGGTTTCTGCTGTTTCAAGAGACGTATTTTCAGCTGTACCAAACACTCAGCGAGAAGCAATGATTTCTCTCGGTGCAACAAAATGGGAAACCGCTAAGAATGTAATAAGCTACGCACGATCTGGAGTTATTGGGGCAATCATTCTTGGTTTAGGGCGTGCTGTAGGAGAAACCATGGCGATTACCATGGTCATTGGCAACAAGTTTCAGCTTCTACCATCCTCGCTCTTTGATGCTTGGTATACCATGTCAGCCATCATTGCAAACGAGTTCACTGAGGCTACATATGGCCTCTACGTTAGTGCGTTGATTGAGGTCGGGCTTGTGTTGTTTTTCGTAGCTTTGATAATTAATGTTCTGGCCAGATTGGTCGTTTGGCGGTCGCTCAGACTGGTTAGAGGGATAGCGAGGGAGTAATATGGCTAGCTACAAGATAAGGAAGATCAAAGATAGGTTCATGCGTATTCTTGTTTGGCTAGCCTTACTAATGGCTCTAATTCCATTATTTAGCATACTTGGAGAAGTGGTTCTAAAAGGTGCCTCCTCCATCAACGTTAATTTCTTAACTCAACCAACGCCAACGGTAGGAGAAGCAGGTGGTGGAATTGCTAATGCTATACAAGGCACACTGCTTGCAGTGGGTTTGGCCTCTCTCATAGGCGTCCCCATAGGCTTAATGTCTGGTATATTTCTCAGCGAGTATAGCGAAACCAAACTATCGCCGGCCGTTAGATTTTTTAATGATGTCCTAAACGGATTCCCTTCAATAGTTATTGGAATCTTTGGCTATACTATCATAGTTCTCTCCATCGGATTTTCAGTAATCGCTGCAGCATTTGCGTTGGCCATCATAATGATTCCCATTGTGACAAGAACAACTGAGGAAGCCCTAAAACTGGTGCCGGCAACAGTGAGGGAAGCGGCAATTGCTTTAGGAGTTCCAAGATGGAAAACTATAGTCTCTGTGGTGCTCAGCGGTGCAAAGAAAGGCATAGCCACCGGAATACTACTTTCATTGGCAAGAATCGCTGGAGAGTCAGCGCCAGTACTTGTTACAATGGGATATTGGAGATGGTGGTTCGCTGGGCTGGATAAACCCGTGGCAAATCTCGCTCTAAATATTTACATATTTGCAATATCTCCCTTCGAAAATTGGCAAGCCCTCGCTTGGGGGTCTGCCATTGTTCTTGTGACACTTATCCTTGGAATCAGCGTTATCGTGAGGATCTTCACTCGGGAGAAGTATTAGCTGTGTTCTCGCCATACAAGTTTGAAATTGAAAGTTTAAATGCATGGTTTGGCTCAAAAAACGTATTGAAAAACATCGATATGAAAATTAAAGAGAAAGCCGTAACTGCAGTAATAGGTCCATCGGGATGTGGAAAAACCACTTTTATCCGGTGCCTAAACAGAATGCATGAAATAGTTCCAGGTGCCAAGGTTTCTGGAAGAGTATTGTTTAATGGAATAGACATCTACAATGAAGATGCGGATCCAGTTCAGATAAGGAGAAAGATGGGCATGGTTTTTCAAAAGCCGAACCCATTCCCAATGATGTCTATATACGATAACGCTGCCGCAGGATTGAAGTTGAATGGTATTAGAGACAAGGAGAAGCTCAACTCAGTTGTGGAGCGAAGTCTGAAATTGGCTATTCTCTGGGACGAGGTCAAAGATGACTTAAACAAGTCTGGAGCCAGCCTTTCAGGTGGACAGCAGCAGAGACTTTGCATAGCTCGAGCTTTGGCCGTTGAGCCCGAAGTTATGTTGATGGATGAACCCTGTTCGGCTCTGGACCCAATAGCAACTGCCAAGATAGAGACGCTCATCAGGATGCTCGCTGAAGACTACACGGTTGTGATCGTTACACACAATATGCAACAGGCAGCAAGGGTTTCAGATTTCACGGCTTTTCTTTATCTTGGAGAGCTCATAGAATTTGGACCGACCAAAGAGGTATTTGAGAATCCAAAGAGTGAACTCACAGAGAAATACATAACAGGAGAGTTTGGTTAGGTGAAAAACGAATGAGTCGACTGATTGACACAGGCTTAGAACAAATGGCAAGTATGGTATTCCGCATGGGCGAACTAGCTCATAAAACTGTTTCTTTGTCTCTTAGTGGCTATATTGAGGGCACAAACGCCTACGAAGAAGTACAGAATCTATCAGACATGTTGATTACAATGGCGAATGAGGCTGAAGACAAAGCTTTCGAGTTGATCGCTCGGTTCCAGCCGGTTGCATCTGACCTCAGAGTCCTAAAATCATATATGAAAATAACTTACGACTTCGCTCGATATGGAAGATACGCGCTCGACATCACCCAGATTTACAAAAGACTAGGTGGACTAAAAGAATGTGAAGACTGGATCAAGAAATCCATAAGAGAGATGAGTGAAAAAGTGTTAAGCATGGTTCACATAAGTGTTGACTCGCTCAAAAGCCACGATGCCAAGCTAGCAAGAACCTTATCTGAAACAGAAAATCATGTTGATGAAATGTATTTCAGGTATCTGAACAGACTGATCGAAACAGCACCAACTACAAACAGGTGTACAATCTCCAGTGTACTTGTAGTAAGATATCTCGAACGAATAGCTGACCACGCAACATACATAGGTGAGTCAATTGTTTATCTTTCAACTGGAGAGAAAATAGCATTAAGATGAGGAGTAACCAAAAAAAGAGGTGAAAAAAATGGCCAAAAAAAGTTA
>JBKHJI010000018.1:0-22696 GCA_046538175.1 Bathyarchaeia archaeon
AGCAAAGAGTTCATGGTTCTTTTGGGGCCGTCGGGATGTGGAAAAACAACTGCACTTAGGTGTATTGCGGGTCTTGAAACACCAGAAGAAGGCGAGATTTATATCGGAGATAAGTTGGTGAATGACTTGGATCCAAAAGAACGAGATATCGCTATGGTGTTTCAAAGCTACGCTCTGTATCCCCACATGACTGTTTCTAAAAATTTGGCCTTTCCGCTGGAAAACGCCAAGTTGCCAAAGAAAGAGATTGAGCGCAAAGTTCAAGAAGTTGCAGAGCTCTTGAAGATCGAGTCTCTTCTAGACCGGAAGCCAAAACAATTGAGTGGCGGGCAAAGGCAACGAGTTGCATTGGGTAGGGCGATGGTTCGAGAGCCACAAGTGTTTCTTATGGACGAGCCCCTTAGCAACTTGGACGCGAAATTGAGAATATACATGAGAGCTGAGCTTAAAAAACTTCAGAGAGAAGTTGGAATCACAACAATTTACGTTACCCATGATCAAGTGGAAGCTATGACCATGGGAGACAAGATTGCCATTTTGAATGAAGGGCTTCTCCAGCAGACCGACGCGCCTGAAAATATCTATTCCCATCCTTCTAACATGTTTGTAGCTGGTTTCATAGGTAGTCCTCCGACTAACTTCTTTGAAGGTAACCTCGTTGAGGGGCCTCCTCATGCTATTGATGTAGGAGAGTTTGAATATCCCCTATCAGAACATGAAGCTAAAGCAGTAAAGACATGTACCTCTAATTCGTGTATATTGGGAGTGCGGCCTCAAGACGTAATCGTTCATAAAGCGGCGAGGAAGAAGAAAGGATTGATCAAGGTCTTGCTGGATGTAATAGAACCTCTTGGAGATGTAACAATACTTGATCTTGGGATTGGAGACTATCTGGTCAAAGCCGTGGTCAGTAATGAATTCGAGGCTAAGTTAGGGGACGAGCTTTGGATAGAATTTCCTCCCAACAAGGTGCACATTTTCGACAAAAAGACAGGAAGAATACTTACATGAATCAAACTATCTAGCCTTTTACCGATCCGGCGATGAGCCCTTTGACATAGTATCTTTGAAGGGCTAAATAGATTGCAATCGGTATGAGCATGACTAATATGGAGGCGGCGGATAAAACGTTCCAGTCAATGAACAGCCTTCCTTTTATTACAGGTATGGTTTGTGTGGCTAACTTCAGTTCAGGGGAGCTTATCAGGACTGCAGCGAAGAAAAAGTCATTCCATACCCAAACGAATTGAAGCGCTGTGAGAGAGGCCAGGGCAGGTAAAGTCAACGGTAGAACTATCTTGTAAAAGATCTTTAGATACGAAGCACCATCGATCCTGGCTGCTTCCTCAATCTCTACGGGGAGAACTGAGAAAAAGTTTCTCAAGAAGAGAATTTGCCATGGCAACGCAAAAGCGGAGTGTACAAGGATAAGTCCTACATAGTTGTTCCAGAGGCCAAACCTTATCATTATATCAAAAATAGGTATTATGACCATCTGCTGGGGAATCGTTTGGAGAAGAACTATGGTGAGAAATAGCAAGTCTCTCGTAGGGAACCTGAATCTCGAAAAAACATATGCTCCTAAAGCCGCTACTAATATGGGTATAAAAGTTGAGGGTATGGTTACAATCAGTGAGTTCAGTAGAGCTCTGCTTAGGGGGGCTGATGGATGGTTCCATGCATCAAGAAAACCTCTAAACGTTGGATTGAAGACTTCGAAATTCCACCAGCCATTCAGAATCTCCGGTAATGGTCTTATCGATGCCATAATGATCCCAAGCAATGGTATTATCCAGACCAACGAAACTGTCCAAGCAATTATATGAATCAAGATAGTGATTTTGTTTACTTTTAATCTTGCAAAAATATTATGCCCATTCAACTTTTCACCATCCTATAAACCATGTAGGCAGCGAATCCAATGGTCATAATGGTCAACAGAGTTGCGATGGCAGAGGCTGTGCCGAGGTTAGGAGGAATGTAGAGAAAGGCTTGAAGGTACATAAGCACAGCCATAACCATGCTAGCTCCGCCTGGACCGCCTTGTTGTATCACCCAAACTATATCGAAGATTTTGAGTTCCCAAAGAAGCGTCATTGTGACAACAACTATCGTGGCGGGTTTTAGCATGGGGATAGTGATATGCCAAAAGGTTTTCCAACGGGATGCTCCATCAATCTTAGCTGCTTCAAACAGCTCTGTGGGAACCCCCTCCAATCCTGCGGAGTAGACTATCATACTGAAACCTGTCCAAATCCAGACGCTGCCAAGAATCAAAGATAAGAGGATAGTTTGGGGGTATGCAGTCCACGTCATGGCTAGATGGCCTAATCCGACTGCTCTGAGAAAACCATTTAGAATTCCCGCATTCTCGTCATAAACAAACCGCAACAGAATGCCTCCAACAATCATCGGGATTACTATTCCTAGAAAAACTGCCGATCTGATTATTGCCCCCCCTTTAACTTCTCTCAGTAATACCGCGAGAAGGAGGCCTGAAAAGACAGACAAGGGTAGATGAACGATTATCCATATGCCGTTATGTATTAATGCTCCATAAGGTGGGGGTCTTCCTTCGACGATATTTTTTGGGTTCCAAAAGTATCTTGTGTCGAAGATCTCTGCATAGTTGTCAAGCCCGATGAATTCGCCCTCTTGGTTGAGGAGGCTTATATAAACGGTGTTCACCACTGGAAAAAGAACGAAAGTCATCAACAAAAAAAGACTGGGGATGAGAAAAAGAAGAGGGGTTATGGTTTTTTCAAGGTTCCGCATGTCAGTTTTCCCTTTCTCAGAAGGGAGGGGGCGACCAATCATCTTGTAGAGTTTGAAGTAACTCATCTAAGTCCATTTCAGGATCAACCCAAAGAGCCTTCAATTCTCCCCAGAAGGTTGTCTGAAAAGGAGGCCCTATGGCGTCGTCAAGGTCTGGAACGACAGTTACAGTTCTCATGAACTCTAGCACCTGCAGATCTATTTGTTTGTAGGCCGTGTCAGGAACGTCGATATTAGGTGCTAGGAAACCACCGAGGCCAACCATTATTTCTTGGGCTTCGGCGCTTGCTAAGAATTGCAGAAGTTGTTTTGCTTCGTCTGGATATCTTGTGTGTACCGGAATGATAGCATAATCAACAGCGCCTGTTACGCCGGTTGTTTCAGGAAAGGGGAAAAAGGCCACATCATCTAGGTTTGATGCGAAGGGTTCGAAAGCTGTTATAAAACTGCCTTGGAAGTAAATGCCGTAAGTTCCATCCCATACTTTGGCTACTTGAGCATCAAAATCGTCAGGAACGCTAAAATAGCCAGCTTGCAACAATGAGGCTAACTCTTCAAAGACGGTTTTTACAGCAGTGCTGTTGAATTGCTCTCTACCGAATATCAAGTCTTCTTGTAATTGATATCCTCCTATGCCTATTATGAACGCTTCAGTTGTATCGGAAAGAGGCCAGCCGACACCGTTTCCACTAGCTATGGCCGCTTGAACTCCTTCTATAGCTGATATGTTTGCAAGTAGTTCTTTGAATTCGTTGTAGGTCGAAGGAATGGCTAGACTATTATTTGTGAAGAAGGACTTGCGATACCAAAAGCCAGGTTTACCTGATACTTTGAAAGGAGCCGCCCATATCTTGTCCTCGACAGTCACCACGTCTAGATATGTTTCTGGAAATTTCGTGGTGTCAATAAGGTTAGTTGTCTCCATAAGATAACCTTGTCCTGCAAGGCTCCTAATCCAAGAAGGCCAGGGGGCTATCACCACGTCGGCTATAGCGACTCCTGCGCGAAGCTGTGTTGGCACAGTTATCAAAAGTTCCTCAGTCGAGTAACCTACGTGCCTCACTGAAATTCCAGTTTTGTTCTCGAATCTTTCTAGGGCCTCTTTGAAATTCGCTTCTTCAGCACCACTCCATAAGCTGAAAACCGTAAGCTCTGGCTCTGTAGGAGCAGGTATAGTCAGATACCATCCTACTCCCATCCCTATAATTATGATGATCAACAGCGCAACAACAATCGCCCATATAGTTTGTGATATTCCTCTATTTCTGCGCATTTTCATTCCCTACCGTTAGACCATTAGTTAACTTGAAGAATATATAAGAATTGTCACAATTCTGGAGCGAACGATTATTGAACATGATGTAAAACACGGTTGAATTTCTCAAGAACTTTATGGGTCAATCCCCAAACAACATTCCCCCCGACAAGATATGCTGGGACCTCCCCGAAAGCCAATTTTGCAGTTCCTTTACATTCCTCCAGTTTCTTCAAGCGAACCCATAGAGACCCTTCCAGTTCTTCGTTCAAAGTCACCGTAGGTTCATGTTCTAAGAGAATAACAAAGGGCGCCACCAACAGTTTGGGCTTAACGCTTGATCTCACAGTTTCTAACACTCCCAAAAACCGACTATGATGAGTGACATCGACGCCGGTTTCTTCTAACGTCTCTCGGATAACTGTCTGCTTCAAATCCCCATCTTTCCAGTCGCGTTTTCCACCTGGAAAAGCCATTTGCCCCGACCATGGATCTCCAGGAGTTTCAACCCTCTTCACCAACAAAACTTCAAAGTCGCGGCTTGTAGGCTTCAACAACAAAGCAACAGCAGCATCAGCTTTCTGTGCCTCCGAGACAGGATTCAACACTCTTGACAGCCTCTCTACGATTTCGCTGCAGTAGGACATTTATTCCCTCACCAACTTCAAACTGAAATCAACTAGAAACCCAATAAAACAACGTTCGACTATAATTGTTTCTTTCTTCCGTCAACTTAACGCAACCACCTAAAAAATGCTGAGGTGAGATGATGCAAAAAATGGGGGATCGGGAATAGCTCAGTATCTCGTCTCAGAGAAGTTTTTAAGCTGCTTTCGCCTACTGTCTGCTGTGAGGATAAATGAACGATCAAACTAAAGAAGTTGAAAAAGCCATCCAACAGATAAGACCAAACTTGCAAGCCGACGGCGGAGACATAGAACTGGTAAGCGTCGAAGACGGAGTTGCCAAAGTAAAACTGAAAGGCGCATGTGCAGGCTGTCCAATGTCAACTATGACAGTCAAATGGGGCGTTGAAAACTTCCTGAAGAAAAAAGTGCCCGGAATAACCAAAGTCGAAACAGTCTAACACCAAACATCACCGAACTTTGATTCACAACATTCTAACATGCTGCCAAGCAGCTGCACCAAGAACTTCAGCCAACGTTAACGGTAAGTTTAAGTTTTTAACCACCGAATAAAGCATGGTCGTAAAGCTATGAATCTGCAGGCAGAGGAATTGACCGAAGCAGCCATTCAACATGCTTTGAAAATTGGCGCAAATTTTGTAGAAGCCAAAGCCGAAGACACAGTAACGGGAAACATTGAAGCAGTAGACAACGAAATCCGCACCATTTCGGAAAGCCGCAACATAGGAATCGGAATACGCGTTTTCAGCGGCAAAGGAAGCGGCTTTTCCTTTTCAAACATATTAGACCAAAAAAACATGTTTGAAGCAGCGGAAACAGCTCTGAAAATCGCCAAAGCTTCAACACGCAAAACCTTGATGAAACTGAAACTTGCAGCTATAACTCCTCACCAAGAGAAAAAAACCCTCCAAGTCAGCAAACATCCAAAAGACGTTTCATTGGACGAAAAGAAAAACCTATGTCTTAGACAATGTAAAACTGCGATGGAAAAGAGCAAGCAAATTGCCAACGCAACGAGTATGTATGGAGAATACTACGGTGCAATCCACTACTCGAATAGCGAAGGAACAACAGTTTCCTACGAACCTCTGCTAGTAGGGTTAATGATGAAATGCGTAGCCAAAAAAGGCGCAACAATAGTGGACGCTCGAGACAGTTACGGCGGAACCTTCGGATTAAACATATTCAAACAAGAAAAATACCTACCTGAAAAAACCGCCGAAGACGTGGCTGGCTGGGCACTCGAAAAACTGAAAGCAAAACAGGCGCCCGCGGGAAAATTTGATGCCATTGTGGACCCGCGGCTCGCAGGAGTCTTAGCTCACGAATCCTTTGGCCACCTTTCTGAAGCAGATTTTGTAGCCATCGGCGCTTCACCCTTAACCGGAAAAATCGGCCAAAAACTCGGCGCAGAAACAGTAACCATAACTGATGAGGGCCTACCGCAAAATGGAGGCTACCAACTATATTTTGACGATGAAGGCGTGCCCAGTAAACGTGTTGAAATTTTAGAGAGAGGAGTTTTGAACAGCTATCTTCACAGCCGCGTAACCGCCCAAAGACTAAATATGGCGCCTACAGGAAACGCTAGAAGCCAAGACTACTCCTTCGAGCCCATTGTGAGGATGCGGAACACCTACTTCAACGCCGGAGAATGGAAGCCTGAAGAAGCGCTCGGCGAACTTGAAGAAGGAATCTACGCTCTAGACTCCGCAGGGGGACAGGTGGACATGACGGGAACATTTCTATTCAAAGCCGTAAGAGGCTTCTGGATCGAAAATGGAGAAGTGAAATATCCTCTTCGAGACGTAGCGTTAACCGGGAAGATTCTTGAACTTCTCAAAAACATCGAGGCGGTTTGCAACGATCTAAAACTGTTCAGCTCACCTTTTGGAGGCTGCGGAAAAATGGAACAAAGAGCCTTCGTAGGCCTAGGCGGCCCCCACCTAAAAGTGAAAGAAGTTCTCTTCGGAGGTGCAAACTAAACATGCAAACATTGTTAGAAGTAGGGAAAAAAGCTGCAGAACATGCTCAGAAACTCGGCGTGGACGAAGCTGAAATATTCCTGTACAAAGAAAACTTGGCATCAGTCAAATTTGTAGGCGGCATCTTCGCGTCCCGAAGCGGCGCAATAAAAGGAATCAAAGGTAAGCTGATTCGAATAGCTGAACCATGGATCAAAAAGAAAGGGCTCCCCATAATAACCAGCGGAACCAGAGCAGGCGTGGGAATAAGAGCCGTAGTAAAAAAAGCAGTGGGCTTCACCAGCGTTTCCAGCATCGAAGAAAAAAAGGTTTTAGAAACAACGGAGGAAGCATTCAAAATAGCCCGAAACAGACCAGCAGATTCCGAGTGGGACTCTTTACCCGAACCAAAAAAGCCGAAAGGACAAAGCGGAATTTTTGACCAAAAAATCTCAAACCTAGACATAGACGAAACACTGCGGTTATGTGTCGATTGCTGCGTAGCTGCAGGAGATTTTGACAAAAGAATTACACATGCCATGATGGGAATCTCCGCCGCCGAGATAAACTTCGCCGTGGTAAACACCCGCGGCGTAGAAATCGGAGACAAAGGCACAGGTTTCGCCGCTTTCATGAACACTAAGGCCAAATCTGGGGACGAAGAAGTCTCCAGCGGCGACCATGTTTTTTCCAGAACCTACGCCGAAAACTTGCAAGATATAGCCGTTAACGCTTCTAAAAATACAATAAATTGCCTAGGCAAAAAGCCCTTGTCAGAAAAACACGTAGGCCCCGTAGTCTTTGAAAACGTTAGCTGGGGCGAACTTTTCTCCACAACCTTCACGTCTGGCATCTCAGCGCTAAACGTTCAAGAGAATCGCTCGGTCTACAAAGGAAAAATCGGGAAAAAAGTCGCCAGTAAAAACCTTAACATAGTTGACGACGGAACAATGCCCACAGGTTTCGGCACATGCATAGCTGACGACGAGGGCACACCGAAACAAAAAAATCCCATAATAGAAAATGGCATTCTCAAAAGTTTTCTCTACGACAACTATGCAGCCAAACGTGAAAAACGAGAGAGCACAGGAAACGCAAGCCGTCAAAAACTTTTCGGATCAGCAGCCTACGCAAATCAACCTACAATCAGGCCGACGAATCTAGTTACGGCGCCAAGCAAAGACAACTTGGAAGACTTGGTACGCGACGTAGGAAACGGCGTGCTTGTTAAAGGCTCTTTAATAGGCGTACACACCTCCAACGTGGTGACTGGCGACTTTTCAGTAACCGCCCAAAACGCTTTCAAGATAGAAAACGGAGCTGTCGCATATCCGTTGAAGGCATGTACTGTGGCTGGAAACCTCTACGAAGCCTTGAACTCTGTGATAGCCATCGGAAACGATTCGAAATGCATCGGAAATATAATATGTCCATCGGTCGCGGTGGAAAAGATTGTTGTGGCGACTTAGCCTCCAACTGACGTAAATCAGACGTCAAACATGCTTCATTTGTTCAGAGACTGACAGCTCGGGCAAATAAAGCTGCTAGTTGATCCCGTCTTAATTTTTTGTATAGGGGTTTGGCAAACTGGACAAGGCTTGCCAGGCTTGTAGGCGACTTTGAACTGCTCCTCGCCGCAGCCGCCTTTCTCGCCATAGAAATTTCTTTCGTAGGCTAAGCCGCACAATTTGACGCTTTCGTTCAGCACCGACTTCAAGGACCAGTAAAGGCTTTCTGTTTCTGTTTCAGAGAGTGAAGCTATTTTTCGTTTTGGATGCAGTTTAGCATTAAACAACATGTCTTGAACGTAGACGTTGCCGATGCCAGCCACGTTTTTTTGGTCAAGCAAAAAATTTTTGACGTTGCCACGTTTGCCGCTGAGCAATTGTTTGAAATAATCCAACGTGAACCTTTCGTCCAACGGTGAAATGCCCAGCTTCGCCGTTAACTTGTGTTCGCCAAGTTTACCTTCGGGAAGTAGATGTAGATAGCAGAACCACCAGACGCGTATAGTGAAGCCCGTTCTGTCTTCTAAAACAAATTTGATGTGGTATTTCTCGGGCAAATCGTCCGATGGTTTGAAATGTAGGATGTCCACGCCCATGCCGGGGTTAAACAGAAGAACATAGCTTGAGTCAAGCTTGAAGAAAAGCCACTTACCCCTACTCTCGACAGATTGGATTGTTTTTCCTACAACTTTCTGCCGAAAACAGTCCAACGACATGTTTAAACATTTAGGGTTAGCCACTTCCACTTCCGAGATTCGCTTACCGGCAACCTCTCTTCTCATTTGTTGACTGAGAACAGTTAATTCAGGGAGCTCCATGCTGCCGCCGCTTCTCCCGTTTTTCGGTGACATTATGAGCATACACGCTTAAAAGCCTCATAGACCAAACTAATCGAAACGGAGAAAAACAACATGTCCCTAGACTTGGGAAGAAAGGGTTTAGACGAAGCAGTTAAAGCAGGCGCATCTTACGCAGATATCAGAATTGGAGAGATTTTAGACGAAAACTTAACCGTGAAAAACGGAGTGCCAGAAGAAACCGTTTTGCTGCAGACTAGCGGCTTTGGAATACGTGTGACGGCGAAAGGAGCTTGGGGATTTGCATCGTCCGTCGACTTGACCGCCGATGAAGTCAAGGCCACTGCTCGCCGAGCGGCTGCAATTGCCAAAGCCAGCGCCAAAGCTAAAAAGAAATCCACATCGTTGAAAAAGGCAACCGCCGAAAAAGACAGTTACTCCACAACTATGAAAAAGAACCCATTCAACATACCACTGGAAGAAAAAATTGAAGTGCTGATGGAAGCAGAACGCCGTGTAGCAGAACAGTCGCCTCTCATCAAAACATCATACGCTTTCTTTCGGGCATTACAAGAAAGGAAGCTGTTCATAAGCACAGAAGGCGCCGAGATTCAACAGCAAATAAACTGGTGCGGCGGAGGAATCCTCGGCGTAGCCATCAAAGACGGCGAGGTGCAACGACGCTCCTATCCAAGCTCTTTCAGAGGCAACTTTTCAACCAGCGGATACGAATTCTTTGAATCTCTCGAACTAGCCGAACATGCTGAACGCGTAGGAAAAGAAGCCGTACAGCTGCTTGAAGCAGAAAAATGTCCATCCACAACCACCGATTTAATCGTTACAGGCGACCAGTTGGCCCTTCAAATCCACGAAAGCTGCGGGCATCCCACCGAGCTGGACAGAGCCCTAGGCATGGAAGCCGACTATGCAGGCACAAGTTTTCTCACACCTGACAAACTAAAAAAATTCAGATACGGCTCAAAACGCGTCAACATCGTTGCCGACGCCACCGTCAAAGGCGGGCTAGGCACTTTCGGATACGATGATGAAGGAACGCCGGCGAAAAAAACCTACTTAGTGGAGGACGGCATGTTCGTAGGCTACCAGTCTTCAAGAGAAACGGCGGCGCTGCTGAGCTTAAAGGAAAGCAGCGGCGGTATGCGCGCAGACTCGCCCTTAACTCTGCCTCTAATCCGTATGACCAACATCAACCTGTTGCCAGGTAACTGGAAAACAGAAGAAATCCTCGAAGACACACGTAAAGGCATTCTGATGGAGACCAACCGATCATGGAGCATCGACGATCGCCGATTAAACTTTCAATTCGGCACCGAAATCGCATGGACCATCAAGAAGGGCAGCCGAGAAAAACTAGTTAGAAACCCAACATACACCGGTATCACACCGGAATTCTGGGGGTTATGCGACGGTGTAAGCCGAGACGACTGGAAGATGTGGGGGACACCCAACTGCGGCAAAGGGGTACCCGGCCAAGTCATGTATGTGGGACACGGGTGCAGTACTGCTCGCTTCAAAAAAGTTCAAGTGGGACTCATCAAGTAGGAGGAGTGAAGAAAAGAATGGTCACAAAAAGATTGTTAGAAACCGCCGAGAACACCGTAAAACTGGCTTTGAAACATAACGTGGATCAAGCACAAGGGGCTGCTTTTTTCGTAAACTCTGCCTTGACACGATATGCTAACTCGCAAATCCATCAAAACGTCGCCTCCAAAAAAGGCGGCGTGGCAATAAAAGTCGTAATCGACAGAAAAGTTGGAGCGTTGCGTGTCAACTCTTTAGACGAGAAGCAAATTGAAGAAGCGGTGGCAAAAGCCGTCAAACTGGCTAAGGTCACGCCTCCAAACAAACATTTCAAGAGTTTTCCCGAACCGAAAAAGTGGGCGCCGATAAAAGAAACATTTGACAAAGCAACTGCAGAATGTACGCCAGACTTTAGAGCGGAACACGTTAAAGAAGCCATCGACGCGGCGCATTCACAGTCTCGTTTGGTAAAAGCGGTTGCGGGATCCTTTTCAACGGCGTCCTTCGCATTCGCGGTGGCCAACTCATTGGGGGTTTCGGCTTGGGCAGAAATTTCAGTAGCTTCAATGCAAACCACGGTTATCTCAGAATCAAAAGGGTCTCAGGGGTTTGGTTCGGCAGAACACCATTCAAGAAAAATCAAAGACATAGACCCCATAACCATCAGCAGCCAAGCAGCCCAAAAATCGATTAAAAGTGTAAATCCTCAGAAAATCCCGTTGGGAGAATACGAAGTGGTTCTTTCATCAAGGGCAGTAGCCGAATTCTTCATGTATCTTGGATACATTGGTTTTTCTGCGACAACCTATCAGGACGGCCAATCATTTGTTAAGTACAATTTGAACCAGCAAGCGTTTGACGAAAAACTGAACGTGAAGGACGACCCGAGAGCCCCTGAGACGCTGTATTCTTTCCCAATAGATGGTGAAGGCGTTCCCAAAAAGAAGATGCTGCTAATTGAGGAAGGCAAGGTTTCGGAAAAAAGCATTTGCTACGACTCCTTCACCGCCGGAAAGGAGAAGGCGAAGAAGAGTACTGGACATGCTTTGCCGCCGATTTTTGGGTTTTACGGCAGACCGATGCCCTTCAACGTGTTCGTTGCTGCTGGCAAAGTCTCTGAAGAGGAGATGATTCAAGAAACCAAGCATGGCATATTCGTGACTCGGTTCCATTACACTAACCCTGTGGAACCAACTAAAGCAATCCTCACAGGACTCACAAGAGACGGCACTTTTCTCATCGAAAAGGGAGAAATAACCAAGCCAGTGATGAATCTTCGTTATACCGACAGTATGTTGTCAGCCTTGAAAGAGATATCGTTGATCGGCAAAGAGCTGAAAATTGTAGAAGACGTCACTGCACCTGCGATGAAATTGAAGAAACTCCGCTTCACAGGCATAACACAATACTAACCCCCTCTTTCTTTTCTGGTTGTAGAGTTGTCTGCCTCTAGAGTTGTGGTGCATATTGACTTCGACTATTTCTTTGCGCAAGTAGAGGAGAGAGAAAATCCACAGATAAAACACAAGCCAGTAGTTGTTTGTGTCTACTCAGGCAGAAGCGGAGATAGTGGAGCGGTAAGCACCGCTAACTACATAGCCCGAAAATACGGCGTAAAATCCGGCATGCCCATTGCATTCGCGAAAAAGAGGTTAAAAGACGTTGACGCAGTATTCCTGCCTGTAAACCACAATCTTTACGACGCCGTGTCTGAAAGAATAATGAACATAATTCGAAAATACGCTGACAAGTTTGAGCAAGTAGGCGTTGACGAAGCCTTCTTAGAGGTCACGCAGCGGGTGAATGGAAACTTTGAAAAAGCCTCGAAACTTGCCTTTGAAATCAAAACCGAGATTTTCTCTAAGGAGAAAACCACGTGCTCCATCGGCATAGGACCTAACAAACTTGTTGCCAAAATTGCTGCTGGGAGACAAAAACCAAACGGAGTGACAGCTGTTAGACCCGAAAAAATGCAACAATTCCTTTCACCTCTGCCTGTGCGTGAAATCGTGGGCGTGGGAAGAAAAACAGAGACGGCGATGCAAAAAGCAGGCATCAAAACCATAGGCGAATTAGCTGCCTTTAACGTGAGCAAGTTAATTGACATGTTCGGCAAAAGCTTAGGAATCTATTTCCACAACGCCGCTTTAGGAATAGACACATCTCCTGTGGAACAAAAAAACCGAGTAGACTCGATAAGTCGAATTATAACATTGAAAGAAGACACTCGAGACATAAACCTATTAGCCGAAGAAATTGGCAAACTTGTAGAAGACGTTATTTCCTCATCAGTAGAACAAGGATTCAGTTTCAAAACAGTATCAATCACCGCTGTGATGGACGATTTAACTTTTAATAGTCGTTCGAAAACTTTTCAAAATCCAACTAGAAGTTCAAAGATAGCAAAAGAAACGGCCATAGACCTCCTGATACAATTGTTCAAGGAAGAAACAGAACATTTGATACGTAGAATCGGAGTAAAAATATCTAACTTAGTTGAGAGAAAAGGACAGAAACAGTTGACCGAATTTTAAACAACAAACAAGCGAGACACAAACCACCGTTGGAGCAGGCTTGAAAAACATAAATAGACGTGAAATTTATAGCGGTTAAAGAGGGAAAAAGATTGGAGTATGAAATCAAGTACAAACCATCTTATTCGATGCTCGTTTTAAACTTGAAGCCTGGCGAAAGCATAACCGCAGAATCTGGAGCTCTGACTTATATGGATCCCAACATAACCGTGCAAACTAGAAGGCGAGAAAAAAGCCTCTTGGGAAGCATCGGCTTGAAACTGATAGGTCGGCAATCCTTCTGGGTGAACGACTATAAGGCAGAACAAAACGAAGGAGAGGTTGCCCTTGTTTCCGCGCCGGTAGGCGATATTGAAACATTAGAAGTCAAAACGAACCAGGGATACGTCATTCAAAAAGCTGCCTACGTCGCCTCTACACAAAACGTTAAGCTTGACGTCCAGTGGCAAGGCTTCACAAAAGGTCTTTTTGGTCAAGGCCTATTTATGATAAAAGTTACCGGCGATGGAACACTTTTCATAAATACTTTTGGCGCAATCGACAAACATGCACTCAAGCCGAGCCAAACCCTGATTGTTGACAATTTCCATCTCGTTGCCTTTAGCGACACCTGCGACTATAAAGTCCGAAAATTCGGAGGACTGAAGGAAACTTTGCTGGGTGGGGAAGGTTTAGTTACAGAGATTAGAGGTCCAGGTGATGTGTACATCCAGACTAAGAACTTGAGAGAGTTTGTGGAATGGCTTTGGACGTTACTTGAACCCAGAGTTAAAGCAAGGGCGAGATAGAAGAACCCTCAGGGTTGATCTATGCGATTTAGCGGCAAAACCGTAACAGCCATAATCAAGTTCTCTGACAAGAAGATCCTGTTAGTCAAAAGGGGCACCACTGTTTTCAAAGGCTACTGGGCTCTGCCAGGCGGCAAAATCGACGATGGAGAAACTCCTGAACAAGCAATAATGCGAGAAGTGAGAGAAGAAACTGGATTAGACATTGAAATAGTGAAAAAACTGGGCGAATACCACGAAGCTGGGGTTCAAGACGGAATAGAATACAATTATCGCTCCACATGCTTTCTCGTGAAACCTATCGACGGAAAGATTAAAAGACAAAAAACCGAAATCGAAGAAATCAAGTTGTTCGACTTTACAGCAATTCCAGAAAAACTGGCATTTGAACATTCAAAGATGATTAAGGACTACTTACATCATCAAAAGAGAATAAACTATCCGACAAGTCAGTAGAGCCTTACTCGCCTAGTTAACACCTATCCGCCTGATTAGTGTGGGCGGCTCAAAGCTCAACTCTAACCTCCGCAACTCCTCTCCGACTCGCACAGGAGACCCCAATAACCTCTTAATGCCATCCACATGAGCTGCTCCAGTCAAAGCTAGAACTACCGCTTTTTCGCCCTTATTCAATCTCTGTGTCACAATCCACGCCAGCCGAGCGGCCATCAACGCATTGCGCTCGTCGATCAAAACCCGCCAAACATGAGGCGCTCTTGCTCGCAAAACCTCTAACCCCTCTGCTTGACGATTCAAAACCTCATCTTTGCAGCCTCTCTCCCACAATTCCACATCATCACCACCTCGATACCAGAAGGGATAGCTCACCAAAGAAAACCGCCATAGCCTAGACGGAGGCAACAATCGGTGAACCCTCTCTGCAATTTCTCTTTCAGACATATCAATGAGCCAAATATTCACAGTTGCGTTCCCCAAAGCGTCAGCTGCGCCTACAAATTCGCATTTTCCAGGACAACAAGACCTCCGTGGACAAGACGCGCATTGTCGATTCAAAAACTGGAACCGCCGCATATCCAGTTCAATCGCCAAATCAGTCGGCTTTAACTTCTCCACTGCTTCGTAAGCCTCCCGAAGACTGCGCCTAGTGAAATGCGCTGTACCCAGCAAAGTAACGTAATCACCGTAGTTTACATTGAGAATCTCGGTTTTCAAAAACCGCTCCCCCTATTCGATCTTTATAGTACGTTTACCGTCATCGTCAACAGCTTTCTTAAGCTTCGGCATAATCACCTCGAGCACGCCGTTCTTATAGGCTGCAGTGGTTTTTTCAAAGTTGACGTTTGCGGCAGGTAACTCCACTCTCTTGGCAAAGCCTTTAGCTTTCACTTCCACAAACTTATCAGTCACATCTAGCTGAATGTCGTTTTTGTCAACACCAGGCAACTCCAAGTAAATTTTAACGTTTTCTCTCTCGTCGAAAACATCAGTCAGCGGCTCTGGCTTCTCTTCAACGTCACGTCTTGAAATTTGAACCGGTTCGCCACCAAGCTGGAGCCTTCCATGCGCAACATACCCTTTCACACCTGGCTTGTCAATAGGCTTAACCTGCCAGTGACTCCTAAATCGCCCATCGTTCAGGGCTTTCTGAAAATCATCTGCATCTCTAAACATACGCTCTACGAGGCGCCTATAGAAGCTGTCAATGTCCCTGAAGACATCGTCGTCCCTATAATAATCTGTCAAACCATCTTCACCTCCTTTTCAACGTTTTCAAGCATATCTCGTAACTGTCTCAGAAAGAAGCTTAGCATGATGAAACTGGCTTCCCCAAATTCGGAGCAACGATACCTCCCATCCTCGCTTTTCTCAATAAACCCACCTTCGCTAAGCTTTCTCGTATTTTCCCACACCAATTTGGGATTGAGGTCTAAATCGCGAATAAACTCGGCGAAACCAGCGGTTAAGTCATCGTCTTCTATCAGCCGCTGCATAATTCTTAGCCTGTTTTCATGAGCCAAAGCGTTAAATAGTCTAGAAAATTGTTGAAACTCCTGCTCCAAAAACCCTATCTCGTCCTCAAAAAACTTCTCAGGTAACTCTTTTCTCGAAAGCGGCACTTCAAGAACAACATCATCGTCCTTAACCAACACCAATCGCATCTTTGCCAAAGCATCGCGCATTGGAAGCGTAGTCAAACTCAGTTC
Organism: Bathyarchaeia archaeon; assembly: GCA_046538175.1. GTDB lineage: Archaea > Thermoproteota > Bathyarchaeia > Bathyarchaeales > SOJC01 > JBKHJI01. Next base: position 15,976 of record JBKHJI010000018.1, read on the forward strand.
AATTTGAGGTTGGATAGTTAGGCAGATTACTTCATCAAAAAATCTCTCAAGATCTTTTTTCTTTCTTGGACTGCAATTGCCATATTGCACAGCGACTCTACGTTTTGGATTCCAGCCAACTGTATCCACTAGGTAATTTTTGAACCAAAACTTCTCATAAATCTCGCTGTCTGAAAAGCCTTTTTTCTTCAAAACTTCTTTAGCTTTCTTTGTCAGTTCTCGGTGGGCGATCACATGTTATTACCTCTTGGTAATAACGAGATTACCAAAAGGTAATATTTAAGCTTTGTGAAAACAATATCTATTAAGAAACCTCTACATTAATACGGGGAATACAATTTGTCCCTCCATGAAGCCACGTTATACGAAAAACTTCCAGAAAACAAAGTACATTGCTACTTATGCGCCCGCCACTGCAAAATAGACGAAGGCACAACAGGATTCTGTCTAGTCCGAAAAAACGAAGAAGGAATACTATATTCGCTCAACTACGCCAAAGCTTGCTCAGCCTGCGTTGATCCGGTCGCCAAAAAGCCCCTTTCTCACTTTCACCCAGGAGCCCTAGTTATGTCAATAGCCACCCTGGGCTGCAACTTCCGCTGTCAATTCTGCGACAACTGGATGATAAGCCAACAAAAAGAAATCACCGGACAAGATTTTCCGCCAGAAGAAGTAGTGAAGGCAGCGAGAGATAATGGTTGCCATGGAATATCCTATACGTACACCGAACCCACCATATTCTTCGAATACGCCTACGACACAGCTAAAATAGCCCGCGGCGTAGACTTCTTCAACACTTTTGTGACAAACGGCTACATGACACCAGAAGCAGTGCGAACAATCGCTCCCTACTTGGACGCCGCAACTGTGGATTTTAAAGGAGCAGCAGATCCCGAATTTTACAAAAAGTTTTCTTCAGTGCCTTCGGTGAAACCCATTTTTGAGTCTCTGATAGAAATGAAGCGAAACCAAGTCCACATCGAAATAACTAACCTAATAGTGCCCAAAATTGGAGATTCCATGGATAAACTTAAAGAATTGGCCTTATGGGTGCACGGCAACTTAGGCGAAGATACACCATTTCATCTTCTAAGGTTCCATCCAGACTATAAAATGACAGGGCAAACTTCTACTCCAGTAGCACTTATGGAAGAAGCCTACCTCGTCGCTCGCAAAGAAGCCGAGTTGAACTATGTCTACATAGGGAATGTGCCAGGCCACCGTTTTGAGAACACCTACTGCCCCAACTGTAATGAACTGTTAATTAAACGCTTCAGTTTCGAAATAGTGAAATGGAACTTGACCAAAGATATGCGATGCCCCGCATGTGGACACAAAATACCCATAAAAGGAGAACTGCACCCAACTAAATCTGCCTACCCATATGCATTGTTCTAAGATCGCAGGAAGACGGAAGACACAATCTTTCCAATATCTATAAATCGTGTTTGACAATACTTTCTTTGATGATAAGCGGTGTGGTCTTTTTTACGACCGGATGCAACGTCTGTTTTAAACGACGAGAATGCTCGTGCAAGTTTAGCAAGATACTTTGCTGTCATGCAAAATGACAAAATAGCCAAATTCACGATCGCCAGAAAACTTGCAGCAAAATTCAGCGAGAACGAATCGACAGAAAAACTGTGGAAGATCCATGACAGCCTCTTAAGGAAGTTTTGGCAGCTTCAAGAGAAATTAGACAACCGTCTAACTCGCCTAGAAAAATTGGAAACGCCCCAACAATCTTACCTAGACTTGAAAACTGAAATTGCAAACCGCATTTTAGAAAATTGCCATCTATGCACTAGGAGATGCGGCGTCAACAGAGAGAAAGACCAGCATGGCTACTGCAAATGCGGCACTCAAATCACAGTCTCCACTTTCTTTGAACACATGGGAGAAGAACCAGAGCTAGTCCCCTCTGGAACCATATTTACCATGGGTTGCACAATGCGTTGCCTTCACTGCCAAAACTGGACCATATCTCAATGGGCAGAATCAGGAGAGCCTTACATTCCAAAAAACTTGGCAAAGACAGTTGAACATCTGCATGACAATGGTTGCAGAAACGTCAACCTAGTGGGCGGCGATCCAACACCATGGCTTCCCCAATGGCTCGAAACCTTCAAACATGTCAACATCAACATACCGGTCGTCTGGAATTCCAACTCTTACTACAGCGAAGAAACCGCAAAACTCCTTGCAGGCTTTGTGGATGTTTATCTCTTGGACTTCAAATATGGAAACAACCAATGTGCCGAGCGTATATCTGACGCTCCAAAGTATTGGGAGGCGTGTACGCGTAACCATCTGTATGCGAAAAAGTATGGCGAGCTTCTAATCCGACTCTTAATCCTCCCCGCCCATTTAGACTGTTGCACCAAAACCATTGTAGAGTGGGTAAGCAAAAACTTAGGCTCAAACACGCGAACAAACATAATGTTTCAGTACCGCCCTGAATGGCGTGTTCACGAAATTCCAGAGCTGAGAAGACGATTAACCCCAGTTGAAAGAGAAAAGGCTATCCGGTTTGCTAGAGAAGCAGGGCTAACCAATTTCATAACCTAAAAACGTCTCTAGTCAACATCATGGCAATAAAATAGGCGTTGACCGGCGAAAACAAAAAACTATTTCTTCTTGAACAAATCTGTTATGATCAGGAAGAAAACATACAATGCCTTACTGTCCAGAGTGCGGCGGCGAAATGCAATACATTTCCATGACTAAACGCTATGTATGCAAGAGCTGTGGTCTGTCCGTTACTCAGCAAGAGCTTATGGAACTAAGGGAGCAACTCCGTCCAAAACCAGAGTCAGGAATTGAAGAACGTAGAAAAGCTCAAAAAGAATACTTGAAATGGTGGCTAGGCAAGAAGAAATAGGCGCTATGATGATACATCGCGTTTATTCTAGCGTAGACAATTGACTTTTATTTTTCGCCACGGTTATAGTTTCCAAATGATATCTAATCGTTGGTTTCGGATATGGCTATAAGGGTTGAAATAATTTCCGTCGGCAACGAGTTGCTCATTGGAAAGACTCTCAACACCAACGCTCAATGGTTGGCTCGGAGATTGACTTCTCTTGGATTTTCTGTCAGTCGAATAGTAACTATCGGCGATAACGTTAAAGAGATTGCAGATGCCCTTGGCGAAACTGTTTCTCGGAATCCACGGTTCATAATCACAACAGGAGGTTTAGGACCCACCTTTGACGATAGAACACTCGAAGGAATAGCAGAGGCTTTTAACTCTAAACTCCAAATAAACGAACAAGCCTTAAAAATGGTTGAAGAAAAATACGCCAGCTACGCTAAAGAAATGGATCACGAAAAATTCGAGTTGACACAGGCAAGAGTTAAGATGGCAAAAATTCCAAAAGACGCCGAACCTTTGCCGAATCCTGTTGGCACTGCCCCAGCGGTGGCCATTAAAAAAAATAACGTTACTGTGTTTGCCCTACCTGGTGTTCCGTCAGAGATGAAAGCGATCTTCGAAAACTCGCTTTTACCCGTTCTCAAGGCAGAGGCAGGCAATCTAACCTATTTTGAAACAAGTTTCTACGTTAAAGGGGTTATGGAATCGGAAATGGCGCCTCTTATCGACCAAGTTATGCACGATAATCCTCGCATTTACATTAAATCTCATCCTATGGGCACTGAAAAAAAGCCCCAAATAGAGTTACACCTCTCCACCACAGCAGAAGACGTTGAAATAGCGAAAAAACGAGTGGGCAGAGCACTGATGCAGCTTTCAGAAATGGTCAGAGCAAAAGGCGGAAAAACCGCCACTAACAAAGCAAAAATCTCTTAACATCTCTCTGAACAGAAACAACCATCTCCTCAAGTCAAATCTATGCCTAGTTATGATGAGAAAACAGACTAAATGTATCTATCGTAATTGCAAATTCAGGTCTCCCAAGCTGCGACTTTATAGGAAAAGAAATATGTAGAAAAGTGGATTCTAAACCATCACTCGGTGAGGCTTCATGTACGTCCTTTTCATCGTAGGCACAGCAGGATCAGGAAAAAGCGCCCTCTCATCAGCTTTCTCAGAATGGCTAAAAATGGCGAAACAAAACGTGGCGATCATAAATCTAGACCCAGGAGTATTAACGTTGCCTTACACGCCTGACGTGGACGTAAGAGACTATGTGAACATGGCGAGTTTGATGGAAGAATATGGCTTAGGTCCTAATGGCGCCTTAATAATGGCTGCTGACCTCATAGCAGAACAAGCTGAGACTTTGGGTGCAGAAATAGAGGAACTTGAAGCCGACTTGGTCTTAATAGACACTCCGGGGCAGATTGAGCTCTTCGCTTTCAGAGCCAGCGGACCCTACATTGCAGAGGAATTAACCAAAGAGCCAAAAGCCATAGTTTATCTCTTCGATTCGGTGTTCTCCCTCAACCCTCTAAACTACGTTTCAAACCTCTTTCTCTCAGCCGCAGTTTACAACCGTTTCCTAATCCCTCAAGTCCACGTGTTGTCGAAATGTGACCTTTTGCCCAAAGAAAAAGTGCACGGCGTAGTAGACTGGTCGGCAAACCCAAAAAAATTGGAAATGGCCATTGACGAAAAGCTTGAAGGAACAAAACGTTTGTTAAGCCGCAATATGATGCATGCGATACATCGATTGGGACTACGTTTCCTTTTGACTCCGATTTCAGCTAGAACCAACGAAGGAATGATAAATTTAAACACAGCACTAGAACGAATATTCACCGGAGGCGACAAATTCACCACTTGACAACACTGTAGTTGTTAAGGAGAGTCAACATAGCAGCCAAAGCACCATACTCTGCCTTATCCGGCGAATCAGCACTACCAATAATAATTACGTCATTTTCTCTAGGTTTCAAAACGTTCACGAGTTCTTCGTAAATTCTCGGAAAATCCTCGGCAACGTCCCGCTGCTCCGGAGGCACCGCCAATTTCCCATCTCTAAAAACGAGAGTTGTCGCCCCTTCGGCGCCGCTCATCAACGCAGCATCTCGCTGCTCCAATCCAAACCTAACTCTGCCGCCGCAGTTTTTCACCAATATAGCAACATTAAACCTTCCAACAGTTAATCCACTTTGCCTCAAAACAATTTTGCGGGGGAAAACCTTGCGGAGTGCCCGCCACACTCTTTCGCCTCTCTTCGATAGAATACAGCCTGCCCGATCAACACTGATCAAGTCTTTCTCTTTTAGGCGTTCAATTAACGTTCTTGTAGCACCTTGGCCTAACGCTAAGTCCTTTGAAAGCCTATTTCTACCAACCGGTTTTTCGGCGATCAACTCAAGAGCCTTGAGGACGTGAACTGCAGAAAAAGACGGGCTGGGACCCAGAGCCTTCGCACCCACAAGCTCTCGTAAAACCTGTTTCAGCTGAAAGACCTCCTCCAATTAACTTACTTACACCTTTAATTTCTATTTTTCCCAGAAAAACCAGATAACGCAAACTTAAAGAGTAGCAACCTTGGCTTTATTTGTGAAACTTGTGGGCCCGTAGCTCAGCAAGGATAGCGCTCCAAGCGTCTAAAGCACCGGGCTTTTAACCCGGGGGTCTCGGGTTCAATTCCCGACGGGCCCGCCACATTTCGGAAGATTTAGCGGCAACGAATTTTTCTGGTCACAGCATATAGTCAACTACTAATCTTCGTCTGCTCAAGTATTCGCTTTTTCCGTAGAATAATGATCGTTAGCGTTGTAATCATAGCTAGCAAGGTTACCGATAGTAATGAGAGTTCTGGGATCACTGTAACTTCACCATCAGTTGCTTGACACGAAATTGGATTGGCATCTTTGTCGCTCAACTTAACCGGATAATCATATCCTGGCCAATGAAGTCTCAAGAGTGAAGGGCCGCCTATGGCGTTAGTGTGGAATGTAATTGTAACTAGTATGCCGCTACCATTTTTTGACGGCTCATCGCCTAGAAGTGTAGCGACAACTCTTACTGCGCCTATCGTTTCGTTAAGAGCTTTGATCTTCCAAATGTTTGACGGGTTTAAAGTTGGGGTGAGAAGATGGCCCCTTGGCCATTCGACGTTTATGCAGTCCAACAAAGTGGTGTTATACCATAATATAAAATCGTAGCCGTACAGATTTTCCACATTGGATATTGAGACATTTATGCTAAAAGTCTGTCCAACCTGCTGGGCTTCATGAAACGGTGGATCTATGTAGACCATTGTGTTTTGAGCAGCTGCAAATGTTATTTCTCTGCAAAACATAAACAATAAAGCTAAAGAGACGAAGAAGAGGATTTTAACCTTCATTTTGACACACTTCCGAAACCTCAAAGTTATCTAACTCGTTTATTTCTAATAAATTTTCGTTTGTGCCAACTTACCCACTCAGTACATGTGAATGACAATACCCAAGCCTGCCCCTCCGCCGCCGGGTGGATGTTTGCTGCTTGATGTCGCCACTTGGCCGCCTATAGCAGTATGGATGATTGCTTGTACATCAGAATCGACTAGTTTTGTGTCGTAGAGGTCTAAGGTGCATCCTCCTTCGTTCTCGATTTCAAATTCAACCGTGGCTAACGTTCCCGACCCGTTCACTCCAGGTATGTCGCCCATTAAGGTGCAACAGCTTTCAAGGTTCCTTCTGTGTTGTTAATGTTTATGGCAAAAAACGTGTCACTGTAGCCTTTGAGGAAATCGCCTTCTGTGACGTTGAGGGCCTCCAGCAGTGTTGAGTTCCATCTCAGCTTGAATTCCCATCCGTAGAG
>JBKHJI010000019.1:0-21781 GCA_046538175.1 Bathyarchaeia archaeon
GATAGTCAACTTTTTTCTGCGCCATGGTGTAAAGAGCGTAGGATTGCTCTTCAACGTTCACGGCTGCCTCGATTATTGCCTTCCAGTCTGGTTTAGACATAGTCTACGTCTCCTAGAAAGTTTGATTCTTTCATTCTTAAGACATAAACCTTTCTTAAAGCGTTTTGACAGTTGATTTATTGATTTGATTTACGGAATATGCTCTTATCAAGCTGATGTTCGACAACTTAGAGCAGTCTGTATATGAGTAAAACAAGTATCGTCAGAGTAATAGTGGACAATGATCATTGTAGTCGATGTTCTTGGAAAACGTCCAGTTTTTTGATTTTAGTGGATAGTTTTATATGCTAATCAATGCTTTTAAAATTCTTCTTCATAAACACAACGAGGATTCTTAAAGACATGTACAAAATCGTTGCGAAGAAAGAGTTAGCGCCGAAGATCAAGCTGCTTGAAATTTATGCGCCCGAAATAGCTGAAAAGGCTCAAGCGGGACAGTTTGTCATCTTGAGGGTGGATGAGAAAGGAGAACGTATCCCCTTAACTCTTGTCGACTGGGACGGAGAAAAGGGAACGATCATCCTGATTTTTCTGGAGGTTGGCGTCTCTACAGAAAAACTTGGAATGCTTGAGGTTAATGACTTTGTTTTGAATATTGTGGGTCCTTTGGGGAATCCGAGCGAGGTAAAGCGTTATGGCTCTGTTTGTGTTATAGGCGGCGGAGTGGGCACGGCGTCTGCTTATCCGATAATTCGGGCGATGAAAGAGGTTGGCAATAAGGTAGTTGCGATTGTTGGTGCCAGGACAGCTGAATTGTTGATTCTTGAGGATGAGGTGAAACGAGTTTCAGATGAGCTTTACATTTCGACGGATGATGGTACGAAGGGGTATAAGGGTTTTGTAAGTGGTGTGCTGAAAATGTTGATTGAGAAGGGCTACGTATTTGACGTTGTGTATGCTATTGGTCCGACTGTTATGATGAGGGCTATTGCAGAGACAACGAGACCTCACGGCATTAAAACCATTGTTAGTCTTAACTCGATTATGGTTGATGGAATGGGTATGTGTGGTGCATGCAGAGTTACGGTTGGCGAACAAACTCGATTTGCATGTGTGGAAGGCCCAGAATTTGATGCACATAAGGTGGATTTTGGAGAGTTGCTGAAGAGGCAGATGGTTTATCTTTCTGAAGAGAAGCTTGCTTTAGAACGTTTACGTAATAGGAAATGTGGCTGTCATGAGTGAGTCCGGTGTTAAGCCCAAAATTCAGAAAAAGTCAGTGCCAATTCCTAAGCAGAAGCCAGAAGTTCGCAAAAAAAATTTTGACGAAGTAGCACTTGGCTATTCTGAAGAACAAGCGTTAGAAGAGGCTAATCGATGTTTGCAGTGTCCTAAGCCTCAATGTGTCGAGGGTTGTCCTGTTGAAATTGACATTCCAGCTTTTATCAAATTGATGAAAGAGCAAAATTTTGAGGCTGCAATCAAAAAAATCAAGGAGAAAAACTGTTTGCCAGCTATTTGCGGTCGTGTTTGTCCGCAGGAGGAGCAGTGCCAAAAATTCTGTGTGCTTGGAAAGGTTGGCGACCCAGTTAGTATTGGTAGGTTAGAACGGTTTTTGGCAGATTGGGAACGACTGACAGGGATTGATAACCCAATTAAGGCGACGCCTACTGGCAAACGTGTAGCAGTGATTGGCGCTGGTCCTGCAGGATTAACTGCCGCTGCGGATTTGGCGAAGCTTGGGCATGAAGTTATTATTCTTGAGGCTTTGCATTTGCCTGGAGGTGTACTTATGTACGGAATTCCTGAGTTTCGTTTGCCCAAGAATATTGTTCAAGCTGAGGCAGACTATGTTGAGAAGCTTGGCTCTAAGATTCGCCCGGATTGTTTGGTTGGGCGAACTTTCACGATTCCTGAGCTTCTCAAGAAAGGGTTTGATGCTGTTTTTATTGGTACGGGTGCAGGTTTGCCTAGGTTTTTAGGTGTTCCAGGAGAGAATTTGGGCGGGATTTATTCCGCTAACGAGTTTTTGATTAGAGTCAATTTGATGAAGGCTTATGCATTTCCGGAATATGATACGCCGATAAGAATAGGCAAGCGTGTTGCGGTTATCGGCGGTGGCAATGTTGCCATGGATAGTGCGCGGTCTGCTTTACGTTTGGGCGCTGAAGAAGTTTTCATAGTATATCGAAGGTCGCGGGAAGAAATGCCTGCTCGAGCTGAAGAAATAGAAAATGCCGAGGAGGAAGGCATAATTTTCAAACTTCTTATCAATCCAACAAGGTTTCTGGGTAATGAAAAAGGTTGGGTGGAAAAGATGGAATGCATCAAAATGCGGCTTGGAGAACCAGACGAATCTGGACGCAGACGTCCCATTCCCATCGAAGGCTCAGAATTTCTCATGGACGTAGACACTGCAATTATCGCGGTTGGAAGGACTCCAAACCCTATCATACAAAGCACGACTGGGGGACTAGAAACTACTAAATGGGGCACCATAGTGGTTAACGAAGCTACTATGAGGACAAGCTTGGAAGGTGTTTACGCTGGCGGCGACATTGTAACCGGCGAAGCCACGGTTATCAGTGCCATGGGCGCGGGAAAGAAAGCGGCGCGAGCCATCCATGAATACCTTATGAGCAAGGAATAGCGAAAATTTCATATTAGCTAGATATATCTTAGAACCCGAAAGTTTCCAGTGGACCGCAAACAAAAAAAAGAGGCTAGAAGAGAGTTCCACTGTTTTTATAGTATTTTCTTGAGGATTTTGTCGGTTTTTATTTTGTGTGTATCCAGTGCCAGTTCTTGGGGTGCTATTCCTAAGGCTAAGGCTAAAAGCTCTGAATAGTGAAGCACCGGCATTTCGTAGTTTTCGCCAAACTTTCCCCTCACCTGTACCTGTCCGATGTCTAAAGCTACGAAACAGAAGGGGCAGAGCGTGGCGATGCAGTCTGCTCCGGCTTTCGAGGTGTTAACGAGTTTTTCTCTGGCAAGATCAAGGGCAAGCTCGTCAGAAATGCCCCTCAACAATCCGCCGCAGCATTTCAGTTTATTCCGATATTCGATAGGTTTCGCACCTAATGTTTCGATGAGGGTTTCTAGAATTTGAGGACGCTCTGGATCATCAAGTCTAAGGAGTTCGCTTGGTCTAAGTGCGTGGCAACCGTAAAACGGTGCTACTTTTAAGGCACTCAACGGTTTAGTAATGTTTTGTTTTAGACGTTTCATTCCCACGTCTTCTTTCAAAACTTGGAGAAAGTGCCTGACTTGTTTAGTGCCTTGAAACTCCTTGCCTGCATTAGCTAGAATCTTGTTTATCCTCGCCTTCAGTTTTTCGTCTTCCTTAAGCATGGTGTTTGTCATGGCGAGAGATTCAAAGCAACCGCTACACAGAGTCAGCAGATTTAGGTCGGCTTCTTCGGCTATGCAGATGTTGTAGGCGGCTACTGAGAGGCTTGTTTCCAAGTCTATAGATTGCACGGGCGGGGGGCAACAGCAAGTCATGTTTGCCAAGTCGACTAGTTCGACGTCCAGTTTGTTTAGGGATTTTCTGGCTGACAGCTCGTAGTTTGGTTGACGGGCAGGTATGGTGCAGCCTAAGAATAATGCGTAACTGGTCACTGTATTTCCTCCTTTTTGATCTGCAGTTTTTTAAACTTGGTGGCAGAAAGGATTTTTCTCAGTGCTTCTATGCCTGTGGGTTTAAGCAGTGGTAAGCCTATTGTGGGGCGTTTGTTTTCTACGAATTGAGAAACTTTAACGATGCGTCCATCATTCATTAAGGCGGATGCAAATTCTGAATAAATATTTGGGCTGTGTCCTTTTTCTAGGGCGATGTTTCTGAGGGCGTAAATTACGTCAGCTATCTCTACTTTTTGCGGGCAGCGTTCTTGACAGTTATAGCATGAACAGCATAACCATATTGGATTACCGGAAAGAACCTCGTCTTCCTCTCCTAGCAGTGAGAGCTTGATGACCTCTCTAGGATTAAAGCTTGGATCTATTTTAGCTATGGGACAACTGCTAGCACATGTCCCACATTGATAGCATAGAGTTATGGTTTCGCCTCCTAACCGCCTCTTTACTTCGTCTGAGAATGATAGACTAGCTGTTTTTGGCATCTTCTAAGAACCTCCCATCAATTGCAGAGAACCCAACTTTTCCAGATCTTTAGTCATCGTTCGCGCAGCATCCGCAAACTGATCGCCTTCAATGTATACCATGTGGAACATTTGCAAGCGTTCGGCTTCTATGCCGTACTCTTTCATCAAGATTTTCGCGAGTTCAACTTTCCTTGCAGCTTTTTGGCTGCCCACTTCGTAGTGGCAACCGTCTGTTTTGCATCCTACGACCATTACTCCCTCTGCACCAGCCTTGAAAGCTTCTAGGAACTGGTGGACTTGGAGAATACCTGTGCAGGGAACCTTCATAACTCTGACATTTGCTGGATACTGCATCTTTGCCATTCCTGAAGAATCTACGGCAGTGTGGCCACATTCTGAGCAGCATATGGCCAGGATCAGAGGTTTCGATGTTCCATTTACAGAGAGGATGCCTTCCATCTGAGCTCGCATCTGGTTAGGCTTCGAATTTCTTAGCTCAATAGCGTTAAGAGGACAAGTTCCCACACAAACGCCGCAGCCTTCGCATAGAAGGTCGGATATTTTTGCTACAAAGTGGTCTTCACCTATGGGTTCTAGGCTTATTGCGCCATAGGGACATGTGACTGGGCAAAATTCGCAGTCGCCGCAGTAGTCTTCGTTGACTATGGCGGTTCTTTGGTCTTTGATTATTTTGCCGTTGTTCATGAATTTCGTGGCCTTTATTGCTGCTGAATGGGCGTGTAGGGATGTCGTGGGAGCGTCTTTTGGGAAAGTTACTCCACCACAAAGGTATATCCCTCTAAGCTTGGTTTCGGTGGGTCTCAGTTTAGCGTTATATTCTTTGAAGAAACCGTCTTCATCCAACTCTAGTGTTAACATTTCAGCAAGTTGTTTAGTGTCTTTTGTTGGCACCATGGCTGGAGCTAACACGGCCAAATCTGCGTCTAGTTCTAAAAGTCTGTTGAGCAGAGCGTCTTCAACGTCAACGATGAGCTTACCCGTCTCCGGGTCCATGGTTATTTCGGTGGGTCTGCCCTTAACGAATTTGATTCCCATGTCTCTAGCTCGTTCATAATAATATTCGTGTTCTCTTCCAGTGGTTCGTATATCGATGTAGCAAATGGTGATGTCTGCGTCTGGAAAGGCCGACTTTATTAATGTGGCGTGTTTTAGCGTGATCATGCAGCAGATGCTGGAGCAGTAGGGTTTGTAACGCCTGTCCCGTGAGCCTACACATTGGATGAAAACGATTTTCTTGGCGGGCTTGCGGTTTGAGGGCCGAACAATTATGCCGCCTGTTGGGCCGAAACTGTCAATCATTCTTGCAAGCTCTAGGTTGGTTATGACATCGGGATATTCGTCGTAGCGGTATTCTTTTATAATGCTGGAGTCGAATTCTTCGAAGCCGGTGGCGACTATGATGCTGCCCACGTTAAGCGTTACACGTTCAGGCTTCTGGTCTAACTCGATGGCTTGAGTGGGACAAACTTCGACGCATTTGGCGCAGTCGTGGAATTTGCAGATGCTTTCGTCAATAACGTAGACTGGCGGATGTACTGTGGGGATATTCATGTATATGGCTTTACGTGTCTTCAGCTTCGCATTATAGTCGTCAGGAACCTCTACTGGACAAACAGTGGTGCACTTATCGCAGCGAGTGCATCTCAGCTCGTCAACGTATCGAGGCTTTTTCTCAACAGTGACCTTGTAGTTTCCTGGACCGCCTTCAACTGCCACAACTTTCGAGTTGGTTAGAATCTTTAGATTAGGCGTTTCGGTGAAGCCGGAGCGGTAGACACATTTCCGAGAAGTGTGAGTTATGGTTTTTATGTCTGAAGCTGGAGATTGTATGCAGATGGCACAGTCATCTGTGGGGAAGAAGCGTCCTGCTCGAGCAGCTAAGCCTCCTAGAAATGGCTCTTTTTCCACCAAATTTACCTCAAATTCCAGGTCTGCCAAGTCTACAGCCGTTTGCATACCGGCGATTCCTCCGCCTATCACCAGAGCAGATTTGAGGGCTGGATACTCGAGTTTTTCTAGGGGTTCAAGAAGTTTGGCGCGTTCAATGGCACCTCGAAGCATAGCTTTAGCTTTTTCGGTGGCTTCAGACGGTATGTCTCTGTGAGGCATTGCGCAATGGTCTTTTAAGTCGAGAAACTCCATTAAATAAGGGTTCAAGCCAGTGTTTTCCACCGCTCTCGCAATTTTTATTTCACTCAGTTTTGGAAGAGTTTCGGCAACAACCACCCTATCTATTTTCCCATCTTTGATGGCATCTACAATGGCTTGTAGTCCTTTACCGTGCCAAAACTCGCTCCCCCTAGCGACAAAGACCACTCCTGAAACTTTTTTCACGTGATTAATCAAAGCTTCAAAATCTAAGATCTCAGAAAGCTCATTTCCGCCGTCGGCTAGGAATACTCCAACTTTAGCTTCGCTCATTTCCATTCCTCATCTCCTAATAGTTTTAACCAATCGCTTTTTGTTATCGTAAATCTTGACCTCTAAAGGCATCTCGCCTATGGCAGCGTGGGTGGCACATGCAAAGCAGGGATCATAGGCCCTGAACGCCATTTCCACCATGTTCAAAAGACCATCGCTGACTTTACCGTCTTTTATCAAACCTTTGGCAGCATTTTTGATGGACATACAGATGCCAGGTGCGTTATGAGTTGTGGCTACTATGAGGTTGACTTTTTTTGCTAGGGCGTTTTGGTCTAGGGTGTAGTGGTGGATTAGAGTGCCTCTGGCCGCTTCGACGATTCCTACGCCTTCGCCTGGTTTGCCGGGCTTGTTTCGTACGTCTTTTCGGGTGATTTCTTTGTCGGTGGCTAATTCTAAGGCGCGTTCGGCGGCGTACATCAGTTCTATGAGCCGTGCCCAGTGAAACGCCAAAGTGGCGTGGACGGGTTTGCCGCCCAAAGTTTTATACATCCTCTCATACTCCTCTTGAGCATGAGGCGTAGCCATGCCTTCAGCAACGTTCAACCTTCCCAGCGGACCCACCCGGTACACCCCGCTCTCCGCACCGTCCACAAGGCCCTTCCAGCCCACCTTCTTCAAGTAGGGCAATTTAACGTAGGTCCAAGGTTCAACATGCTCCTCGATGACGTCTAAATATTCGTGCGGCTTAAATTTGATGAATTCTCTGCCTTGCGGATCCACCACCCGCACGTCGCCGTCGTAAAAATTCACTCGGTTACCCCCGTCCACCGTACCCATATAATAGGTTGGTAAGTTGTAGGGATCGCTTTTGATCAAGTTAACGTAGTCGGTGTTTTTGAGAACTACGTCGTCGAAAAGTTTTAGAGAGAATTTTGCGAATTCGACGCAGCTTCTAACCATCTTTTCAATCTCTTGTCTCTCTTCTTCAGACAATGCTTTCGCCATTCCTCCAGGCAAAGCGCTAACTGGGTGAGTGGGTCTGCCTCCTAAGATGCCGGTTATTTTTTGTCCGTAGGCTCGATGTTTAATCACTTCTTTTGCGATGTCTAAGCCGACTTTTTCTATGACTCCTAATATGTTTCTTTTGGAGGCTGGGGCGTCGGGGCCCACTACAAAGTCTGGTCCGCCTAAGAAGTAGAAGTGCAAGATGTGGTCATAGATGAAGTAGCCGCAGTACTCGAGTTCTCTTAGTTTTTTAGCTGTTTCGGTGGGTTCGACGTTGAACGCTGCATCGCACGCCTTTGCACCTGCCATGTGGTGGGCTACTGGGCAGACGCCGCATATCCTGGTAGTTATTATGGGGAGGTCTTCGGCTCTTCTCCCTTCACAGAACTTTTCAAATCCTCTCAGTTCGGGGACTTGGAAGTAAGCGTTTTCCACGTTTCCTTCGTCATTTAGAAAGATGGTGATTTTTCCGTGGCCTTCAAGTCTAGTTATTGGGTCGATGACTATTTGTTTCATTTTTTCATCACCTTCCTCCGCAAAATAGATCGAGCCAGAGAGTACTTGTAGAAGGTTCCTATGGGATCCACGACTTGGTCTATTACTTTTGGGTCAGTGGCTATCGATGCAAGCGCGCTGACTGCTGCTGCGCCTTGATCGATCACGCGAGGGCCTGGTCCGTCGCAACCGGTGCAAGGTATATTCACTTTGGGGCATTGGGCGCCGCAGCCTGCTCGAGTGGCAGGTCCCATGCAGATTACCCCTTGATCCCAGAAACAGGTTTTGAAGTCATCGTCGATTTCGTAAATTCTCTTTATTTCAGACAGTTTTTTATCTTTCTTTTCTCTGGGGCATTCATCGCAAATGGATTTGGTGGGCATCAAGACTGTGCCTTTTGGAGGTAATTTGTTAGTGATTATGGCTTCTACGGCATCAACTATGAGGGGAACTGGCGGGGGGCATCCCGAAAGGTAGTAGTCTACTTCTACGGTTTGGTCGAGGGTTTTCACGGTGTCGTAAAACTCTGGTAGTTCTAACTCTCCTTCTTTCACTTTGAGGGAAGTTTTAGGCGTGACTGGTTCTGGGTTGTTGGTCGAGGGAGTTTCAGAATAGGCTCGTTCAAATATGGTTTCTCTGTCCCAAAGGTTTGCGAGGCCTTTGACGCAGCCGTCGCAAGCGCAGGAGCCGAAGGCGACTAGCACTTTGGCTTTTTCTCTGAGCAGTTTAGCCATGTGTTCGTTTTCGGAATTGCGTATGGCGCCGTTGAAGAAGCAGACGTCTATGCTTTTGTTGGCCATGGCTTCAACGTCTTTGTATTTGATGTCCATGGCCAC
The DNA here is from genome assembly GCA_046538175.1 of Bathyarchaeia archaeon. Classification (GTDB taxonomy): domain Archaea; phylum Thermoproteota; class Bathyarchaeia; order Bathyarchaeales; family SOJC01; genus JBKHJI01. The sequence goes on from JBKHJI010000019.1 coordinate 8,825, forward strand.
TGGCCAAAACACGATGTCCGCGGCTGCCACCACGTCCAAAATCTTCTCGTTAATGTCCAGCACCGCAATCTCGCAGCCACCGCAACTCGCCGCCCAATAAAACGCAAACTTCAGCTTTTCTTTCTCCATAGTTTCACCAATTTGTTAAGCAATAGTTTAAGACCATAAAGACTCTTACATGTTGAATATATAGTTTAAGATGTTCTATGTGTGAGGCTCTTCAGATGAAGAGTTTGATCAAGCTTGCCACGTAGTGGGAGATTATGGCGCCTATGATGGCGAGCAATGCGTATTTTGTTCCGGTTTTGTAGGGATTTTCACGGCTTGTTTTGCCTACATAGCTTCCTAAAACGAAGGCCATTGCAGTTCCTATTATGAAAGTGAGAATTACGACGTGGCTCATTGCGAAGCAGGTGAAGGGGGCCACTAGGATTAGTGTGGCGGCGATTGTTGAAGTGAATGCGAAGAAGCTGTTGATGATTACTTCCTTTTTTGAATGTATTCTGGTGTTTGAACCGTGTTCTGTGGCTTCATGAATTTGTAATGCTCTTTCTGCTGATTGAGACATGAAAAACCCGATTGAGTTTCCAAAGGCGTTGGCAAAGCCTCCGATGATTCCTGTAATGAGTACTAGTTGTGTTTGGGAAGTAGCTTCGGCGACTCCTATTATTAATCCTAGGCACATGATTAAGCCGTCTGCTAATCCGAAGGCAAATCCCTCTAGGCGATAACTTTCTTCTGACGCGTTTTGGGTCATCTGCTGCACTTCGTTGCGAATGCTCTGGCTGGGTGTGTGATATATGCGTTTTGTAAGATGTTTTGCTTCTAAATCTCAAGTGAGCGTAGAAAGGGATGTCTGGCTATCTTAGATAAGCAAACTCGAGTAAATCTAAGCGAATTTGGAGCCGGAGCCTGTTAGAAGTGAAATGGCGAATTGGGCTATCTAAAATTGGCTAGTATCCAAATCTATGTTTACATGGCCAGTCAAATACTGTGAGAAAAGTTATAGAGGACTATGTAGCTTTAGTTAAAGAGGAGAAACTGAAGGTTGGCAGCTGAAAAATCTGGAAAATGGCTTATCTCAGTTTGCGGGTTAAACTGCGCAGTATGCGACATCTATCAAGCTGGGCATGGCAACGAAAAGGCGAGAGATGAAATAGTTGAGTGGTTCAAGAAAGAACACCATAAGACTATTAAACCAGAGCAGGTGAACTGCGAGGGCTGCAAAGGTTCACTCAAGGTCCATTGGAGTCCCGAGTGTGATCTGTTGCTCTGCGCAAGGAAGAGAGCGGTGCAGTATTGTTTTCAATGTGAGGATTTTGTGTGCGAAAAATTGGGCGAATTCAGTTCAGATGGTGTCCCCCATCATAGGAAAACTGTGGAAAATCTGAAGAGAATGAAGGAAATGGGGCTAGAAGCATGGATTAAAGAACAGGAAAGAATGGACAAGCATGTTTTCTGTCCGTGAAAGCGCTTCAGTTTAAGATGTTATTTGGTGCTTACAGACCACTGTGGTGCTCAGATTTTTGTCTTCTTTAGAGTGTGTCATTTACTGAAACTTTACTATCATTCTTGATCAATTCTTTCTTTCTCATTTTTCTCAGCTTTAGCACCAACTGCAGACGCTGGGCGTTTCTGCAAATATCGGTACCTTCTCGGCCTCCCCACACGCGTCAAAGTTCCTTCGCGAACCAAATCCACCAATGCATGCGCCACTGCGGTGCGATCATAATGAAAACCACGTCGCCCCATCTCTCCATGCACTTCGCCTAGGCTGCGACCAATGCCGAACCAGCCTTGCTGCCACAAATTCAGAATCACACTTTTGCATGTTTCTCCCCTACCCATGCTGACTGAAGTAGTCTCCTTGCCAGCTGCGCCGCCCGTCACACCCCGCTCTGTCAACGCATCCAATACACGCCCCACCACGCCCCCTACCTCATTTATTCCACATTCCACCTCTACTACAACTTCGCCTACGCTCAGTCGCACCCGTACATGTTGCCCATCTGTTTTTCCATCTCCTTCACTCATACGCGCGCCACCAATTGTTTATTGAATTGTGCAAATTGTTATTGCACAACATTTAAATACCAATAAACACCAAACACAAACATATTGGTGAATCTTGGTGAATGCACAATTACCTATAACAACAACACCAAAATATAATTTTCCACTCCCCCCAGAAAACCTCAAACTCCCACAACATTTCATGGAACTTAGCATACGATCCCTAAAAAGACTGGAGCCCTGTCTAACTCCTTTCACGTATGAATGTACTGATCATATGTCTATCAAAACAACATTCACAAAGCTGAAACCAAACCCCACCAAAATTCCAATAGTGGCAATAGACGTTTCAAGCATACAACTGGGTGAAACCGAAAGAGGAATACTACTAGCAGTAAGAGGCGCACTAGTATGGAAACAAGACCACTACCACTATCTAAGGTTAGGTCCTTTTCCTTTCCATATCACCGAAAGAAACAAAGACGAAATCAGCTGCCTCTACACCCATCAAGCATTATGCGCACAAGGAAATCTCTTGCCTAACATTATCCAAGTGCAAACTAGATTGACCACGCTGTTGGAGCGGTGGATGCAAACATTCGTCAACCAAACAACTCATGACAGTTTAATACTGTGGGATGGCAGCCTCATGGCAGGCAGTTCTGAGACACCTGTACCTGCCATGGAAAAAATGTTGAAAGAGGCTAGAAATCGCCAAAACACCATTTTGGCCTTTTCTAAAGTGACACGTCTACTCTTTAATGGTCAACGCATCACAGATTTGATTCGAAAAAATTCGCCTCCTTGCATGCTAAAAATAGAAAACTATCCAAAGATTGCAGGTCCAATGAGCTTTCTGGGCGACGTTTACGTGGCAAAGCTCTCTCGAGGAAGTTGTGCGTTTCGTTTGGACATGGATAAACAATTGCTTAAATCGCACGCAGTTGATGCGGTTCAGAAATTGCTTGGAAACGATTTGATTCTTCAGAGTTATCCGGAAACCTTACGTTTGGCGCATATATTCTCTACTTTTACTGCAAATGAAGTTCTAGGTCTGCAGCGTTGTGTTGCTAAAGAAAGCAACGTGAAGATTGTGACAAAACTAAATGTACGCAGGCTACTTTTCGGCTGTTTCGGAAAAGGACCAGAAGGTACCTGACATGCGTCTTTACAGAAAGGAAGGCGCAACAATCCAAATCATAAGTTTTCCGAATGAAGAAGTGGAAAAAGGCGATTACCTAATTGTTGAAGATCGGCAAAGTAAAAAAAACCTTATTGTTCAAGTAATCGATATCCAGTATGCTAATGTTCCTGGCATTTTGGACGAGCTGCTGAGAGGTTGTGATGGCGATTCAAGTATCCAAGGAGAGGATGTGGATCCCTTTGATGTGGCGACTCATATTGCGTTTATTCAGGATACATGTTTGCTGGTCTGCAAAATTCGGGCCACAATCAATAATGGTGAATTGGCTTCTACGTGTTCTTGGCTTCCTTCTCGTTCACGGGCGGTTGTGAAGGAACTCCCTATTGAGAGATTGCTAGCTCAAGCAAAGATTAACGGTGAATACCCTACCCATCTGGGCGAAACTGCAGAAAAGAAGCAGCTTCACGTGGATGTGAGAGCTTTAGACGGCGGCCTTAACATAATAACTGGTAAGAAAGGAACCGGGAAATCCCACATGTCTAAGGTGTTGACCCTCAGTCTAGTGAGTCATGGCGCTCCGGCTGTCATCCTTGATCTTAACGGCGAATACACGGGCCTCGGGCAAGATGCCGATGGAAAGCCTAACGAGTTCCACAGAAAAATCCATGTTTTGACACCTGGAGAAAACCTCAAACTAACGTTGCCTCAGTTGAAACTCCGTGTAATGCTAAATATCCTAGTAAATGCGCTCCATTTGCCGGGTACTTCTGCAAGAGAGTTTAGGCGTATATGGCATTTTCTTGAAGATAAAGGTGCTTTGTCGATGCACGAACTAGGCGAAGCCATTAGAAATTGGAAGTGTAACCAACATGTGCGGGACGCTCTTTTTTCTCGCTATTATACCTTGTTGGGTTCGGGACTGTTCACAGATAATCCAGTTCAAGCAACTTCTTTAGAGGACTCGCTTCACAAAGCCGCCATAGGCGGCGCTGTGGTCATAAATCTTCGTGACACTTCAACTATTGATAGGCTCATTGTAGTAGAGTATGTGCTGGGCAAACTTGTCGAATTATTATCGGGCTGGAAACTTAGAGCCGTCTTCTTGTTCGCCGAAGAGGCACACCTATATCTCAGAGAAACTTATTGGGACGACATAGTCACTAGAATGCGCCACTTCGGAGTTTTCACCACATTCATAACGAATCAGCCTGACACAATTCGAGAGAACATATATCGCCAAGCCGATAACCTGTTCCTCTTCAATTTCACCAACGAACACGATTTAGAAACTGTTTCGAGGGCTTCCAAAGTCGACGCCGAAACAGTCAAGTCAGTGGCTCGAGACTTGCCGCCACACCACTGCCTAGTCCTAGGAAAAATCGTGAACGACTTTCCAATAGTTGTCAAAGTAAGAAAACTAGATGTACACATGATGGGAAAAACGCGTTTGTTCTTTTCCGAAAAAACGAGGCCACCAAAAGAGAGTCTACTCTGTGGTAGCTTGTCAAAAGTCACCAACTAGACATAACTCTCGATTATTTACCAAAATCAAAGCGCCAATGACGATTAAACCCGTGATAATTGCCCCGATAGCTATCGATTTTCGGTTCATTCGATATTCTCCGATGCACATCAAAAATCGAGAAAATATGGTTTGCGGTAACTAACTACATATCTATGCAGAAGCGGAAAAGGAGCCGTTAACTTCTTTTTTTCTGGAAGGGTAAGCCTTTATAAGAGGCTTCATGAATCTTGTGAAGGAAAATGACGTAGGTAAGAACCTTGCCAACACCATACGATGTTCCTCCACAAACTTTTATCAAGAAACTAGCCCAACACATAAAAGATAACGTTGACCAAGTGGAGCCGCTATCTTGGGCGCCATATGTGAAAACAAGTACTCACGCTACTCAGCAACCAAAAAACCCAAACTGGTGGTACGTACGATGCGCTTCACTGCTGCGTAAGACCTACATGAAGGGGCCGATTGGCGTCGAGCGACTAAGAGCCCAATATGGCGGAAGGAAAGATTGTGGCACTAGTCCAGAGCATACTAGAAAAGGCGCGGGGAGCAACATTAGAAAGCTTTTTCAACAGTTGGAAGCCGCTGGACTCGTCGAGAATGTTAAAGGACAAGGCAGAGTGTTAACTAGCGAAGGAAGGCGACTGCTAGACACAGTAGCCACTGAGATAAAAGCAGAATTGGAAAAGGAAATACCCGAGTTGGCAAAATACTAAAGAAGAGGTGAGGCGGCGTGGGCGAGGATGAAGAATTTGATGCGCTACGCAAAAAAAAACTGATCGAGTTACAACGGAGACTTGCTCAGGAGCAAGATCGCGCCCAAATGCAACAGCAGGTTGAAATGCAGAAGCAGGCTTTACTCCGGCGCATACTTTCGACTGAAGCAAGACAGCGTTTAACAAATCTGAAAATGGTAAAACCCGAGTTTGCAGAACAGATTGAGCTTCAACTCATACAACTCGCTCAAACAGGGCGCCTAAAAATCCCTGTCACAGATGATCAGTTGAAAGAAATATTGACTCGTTTACAGTCTCAACGTCGAGATATTAAAATAAGGAGAAAATAATCATGGCCAGAAATAAGCCAACCGCAAGAAAGCGTAGGTTAGCTAAGGCTGGAAAGCAAAAGAAGCCAGTTCCTACATGGGTAGTGGCTAAGACTGCAGGTCACGTGAGAAGACACCCGAAGAGTAAGCATTGGCGGCGTTCCAAACTTAAGGCTTAGAGGAGGCAGTTTTTTGGAAGAAGAAAATTTACAGCAAACCGAAGAAATAACTAAAGAAGAAGAACTGCCTGAAGAAGAAGTTTTGGAAGCCGAAGAAAACGAAGTTGCCGAAGAGATCGGTGAAGAAGAAACAGTTGAAGAAGTTTTGGAAGAGAAAGAAATCGAAGAATTGCCAGCTCCTCGGCCAAAAGAAGAAGAGGAAGAAAAATTCGTAGAAGAAAGGATCTACACTATACCGTTGAGGCGTGCTTGGATAGCGCCGCCTAAAAAACGTGTCCCAAGAGCCATGCGAATTATCAAAGCTTTCGTTCAGAGACACATGAAGATCGGAGAAGCAGCGATTGAAGAGGAAAAAGAGGAAGAGGAAGAGGGAGGACGAATAATCGTAAGTAACGAAGTTAACGAGAAGATTTGGAGTAGGGGAATTGAGAAACCCCCCCGAAAGATAAGAATACGCGCTGCAAAAGATGCCGAAGGTAATGTAACCATTTTTCTGGCCTAGGAGACGAACTATTGGCAATTCACATGCTGAGCCTTTTTGGAAGCGCAAGCATAGGGGTTTATTCGCTGGCTACCGAGAGAATAGCGATAATTCCTTCGCAAGCGCCTGAAACAAAAACCAGCAAAATCGGAGAATGGTTAAAGGTCAAAGTGGCCAAAACAACCATTGGCGGCTCAGTGGTAGTAGGCGCCTTAGTATGTGCCAATGCAAACGGTGTGATATTGCCTCACTATGTGCGGGACGAAGAATTGGGCATAATAAAAACGGTTTGTGAAGATGCTAATTTGGCAGTCATGGAGACCAAAAGAACAGCGTATGGGAATATGATTCTTGCGAATGACTATGGCGCTGTTGCTGATCCTAGGCTTAAGCCTGAAACTGTTGAGCGGGTCTCTGAAACTTTGGGTGTCGAAGTCGTTTCTGGAGAGATTGCAGGCTTGCCCTACGTTGGCTCACTGGCTTTGGCTACAAATAATGGAGTGTTGGCCCATCCACTCATCGAAGAAGAGGAACGGCGTCTTCTTCAAGACGTGTTGAAGGTACCTGTGGATGTTGGGAGCGTAAATTGCGGAATACCCTATGTGGCCACAGGGTTAATAGGTAACAGCAGCAATGTAGTGGCAGGGTTCCTCACAACGGGGCCCGAAATGTTCATAATCGGTCAAGCCCTTGACGTGGTGAAATAGAATGAGCGAAGTAAAAGTGTTTCGCGTAACTGGCGAGATAGTAAAGCCTAATCTACGAACTAATTTCAGGAAGGAAGTTAGAGCCATAAAACCCGAAAATGCAAAGGAAAAAGTTTACATGGAATTGGGAAGCAAGCACAGAGCTAAGCGTTCTCAGGTAAGAATCTTTGACATCAAAGAAATTCCGCCAGAAGAGATCGAAAATCCACTGGTGAAGAGGTTGACTTTGGGGGAAGCTGTGGATGTCAAAGGATGAGGAGACTTTTCGAAGGTTGATTGCAGAGCTCAGATTGCTGGAAGGCACAGCAGAGGCTTTGCAGAACAGAATGAACTTGGTGAACGCTGCCATGACAGAATTGGCTTTCGCGTCTGCAACAATTGAGGGATTAGCAAAAGAAAAGGGGGGTACCCCTATGCTTGTGCCTGTAGGTGGCGGGTCGTTTATAAAAGCTGAAGCGTCGACCACCGAGACCGTGGTGGTAGGCATGGGTGCTGGAGTGTCGGTGGAGAAGCCTAGAGATGAAGCGAAACAGATTGTAGAGAAAAGGGTTGCAGAACTGGAAAAGTCTTTGGGTTCTCTTCAGCAGCAATTCAATCAAGTGATTGAACGAATGCACATAAAGCGTCAGCAGCTTGAAGAGATGTCGGCGAAACTAAGGAGGCAGGCAGGCGATGTTCGAGAAGCTGAAGGCGGGTTTTAGTGGGCTAGTTAATAAGATTACCACCACCGAGCTGAAGGCAAAGCAACTACAGCCAGTTCTCTCAGATTTTAAGTTAAGCCTCATAGAAAACGATGTAGCTTTTCCCGTTGCAGAGCGCATTTGCGATGAGATGGAGAAACGGTTAGACGGTGTTGAGATAAAACGTTTAGAAGATCGGAAAGAACTGGTGAAGCAGAATCTACGGGAAGTTCTGCTGGAGGTTATGAACAGCGGCGAAAAAATAGATTTGCTGAAAATGGTTGAAGAGAAGAGGAGGAAGAATGGCGAGCCTTTAGTTGTGCTGTTTGTCGGAATCAACGGTACCGGAAAGACGACAAGCATCGCCAAAGTTGCCAAGTTGTTTATGAAAAATAAGTATACAGTTGTTTTGGCTTGCGGCGATACTTACCGAGCAGGTTCGATTGAACAGCTTGAGGAGCATGCAAAAAGGCTTGGAGTGCGCATGATTAAGCACAGTTACGGCGCGGATCCTGCCGCAGTGGCCTTTGACGCTATAAAGCACGCCAAGGCACACGGCGTGAACGTGGTGCTCATCGACACTGCTGGACGAATTCAAACCGACAAGAATTTAATGAACGAGTTGGCAAAGGTCAAGCGAATTGTAAATCCCGATCTAACTTTGCTGGTAGTTGACGCCTTAACAGGGAATGATGCGGTTATGCAAGCTGAGGAATTCAACCAAAGCGTAAGTATAGATGGAGCCATTCTGACCAAAGTGGATGCTGACGTGAAGGGCGGCTCGGCTCTAAGCGTCACTTACGTAACCGGCAAACCCATCGTATTCATAGGCGTGGGTCAAACCTACGAAGATCTGCAGGCTTTTAAACCAGAACAGTTCACGCAGATGATACTAAAATAACCGTCGCCAAAACATCAAGATGTCTCAGCTAGCTTAAGCCGTGAAGCTATTGAATAGAGAAATTTCTGCAAAAGGCTAATACGCTTGCGCGCAGGAGCAGCAAAACCCTAGCTGATGGACTCGTTGTTTTTCAGATTTTGTCGAGTAGTTTCAGCAGTATCGATTTTTCGCTGTGGAGTCTGTTTTCGGCTTGGTCAAAGATTACGCTGGCGGGCGCTTCTACCATTTCTGCGCTTATTTCGTAACCTCTATGGATGGGCATATCATGCATGATTAACGCTCTGCTGCTTTTCATTAGCTTACTGTTGATCTGGTAGGGCGTCATCAATTTGACGCGGTTTTCCTTTTCTTCTCTGAATTGTGGATCTAGGAAAAGCTCCATGTCTATCCAAGTGTCTGTATACACAGCGTCTGCGTCCCTCACCGCTTTGTTGACATCAAGTGTTACGCCGTGAAGCCCTGTTTTCTTGGCTTTTTCAAGCAGTTCTGTGTCTTGTGCGGGCTCGTGCACAATTGGCGTAACGGTTGTTATTTGCATGCCAATCATAGTGCACGCTTCAATCAGAGAGTTGCATACGTTGTTGTGGACGCCGACGTAAACAAGCTTCAACCCTTTTAGCTTGCCTTTATGCTCTTTTACTGTCATCAAATCGGCAATTGCTTGGCAGGGATGATGCTTTTCGTCGCAACCATTAATAACCGGTACTTGCGATGCTGTGGCCATTTCCGTTAAATCAGCGTTTCTCTTGAGCCGCGCCATTATACAGTCGACATTACGAGAAAGATATTTGACCTCATCGCTTATGTCAGCCAATTTGAATTGGGTTGTCAACCAGTCCATGTAGATGGCGTGGCCTCCAAGCTGTGTCATAGCGACTTCGAAAGAAACTCGCGTTCGAGTGGAGGTTTTCTGAAATATCATAGCCAAAGACTTGTCCTGCAAGGCAGTTCGATACTTGGCGGGTTCTTTTTTGATCTCTATCGCCTTGTCGATGAGAAACTCGATTTCTTGTGGAGTCCAATTCTTAAAATTGATCAAATGCTTCATAACCAATCCTCGGTCTTTTTCATCAAGCGCCGAATCAAGAGATATAAATTTTATGGAAACCCTTAAGCCACGTCTGCAGAATCTTACAGATGTTCAATGGAGCCCGTCAGATGATTCTGGTAGTAGCCTCCACAAAAGATGTTGCAAGCATGAACATTCGTCGACAGTTGTTGGAACATTACGATTTTGAAGAAACTGCAGAAAAATTTTGCGGCCACCTAGTCTACCAGTCGTTAAATGGGGACAAAGAAGTTAAGCTTGTAACCATTAATGAGGAAGCAATATACTACCAAGACATCACAGAGGGTTTCGATCCGCAATTAACGATTTTTCTTTCGCGCCACAGCAGCAAAAGCGGCACTCCCACGCTTTCGGTTCACACTCCCGGTAATCTAGGTGTAGCGCAAAAAGGCGGCATACCGAAGAAGATTTCTGTTGCACCAGCAAAGGCAATGAGACAAGCTTTGATAGAGATGGCGCGACAGCGAAGCACGCTGGAACTAAACAGCTACAAAATCTCATACGAATGCACCCATCACGGACCTTCGCTCGACGTGGCAACCATGTTTGTGGAGCTTGGAAGTTCACCAGCCCAATGGAAAGACACGAAAGCCGCAGAAGCAGTGGCACATGCAGCGATGACTGCGACTTCTGAAAACTCCAACCGTTCAACTGTAGCATTAGGCATCGGCGGTCCTCATTACAATGAAAAATTCACGCGTATAGCTTTGGAGAACTCCATCGCTTTTGGCCATATCATCCCAAAATATGCGGTCTCACAAGTTGACGCGGAGCTGATTAGCCAATGCATAAAACGCACTGTGGAAAAAGTTGACACAATTGTTTTAGACTGGAAAGGAATCAAGGGCTCCGACAAAACAAGACTGGCTAAAGCCATTAACGTTGGAGTCCCAGTACAGAAAGTTTAACCTCAAAAACCGCGACTTAGCCCTGCATTGGTGAAGATGATGAAAAAATTGATGTGTGTCTTGTTTGAGGGAGAAGCAAAGACTAGAAGCAAGGTGGAAAGCATAGCAGAGTCTCACAAAAATTGTCCATACGTGAAGTTCATGGCTACCAAAGAAAACAGAGTCTTTACCACTTTCTTCCCGAAAAACAAAAATTCTGGATCGAATATACCGTGAAAAACCCCCAAGAAACCTTTGGTTTCGAAAAAGCCGAAATAACCTACGTAGACAATGTTTTATACCCAAAAAAGGATGGTTTTACGCCTTTATCTCAAAACGGATTCGAATCTTAACTCCATGACGCTTTAACTGCCACGACACAAAAACGACAGAAGCATTCTTCTTTCCTGAAAAAATGTAGATTCCAGCGTGTAGATGTATGGTGCGGCCACCGGGATTTGAACCCGGGTCGTCAGCGTGGCAGGCTGATGTCCTAAACCAAACTAGACTATGGCCGCTCTTACTTTCGTTGTTACTCAGTGTTTTATGAATTTTTAGGGCTATATACCTTTTTAGTCTATGAAGTATTTGGGTAGAATTTACGGCCATTGAGGTCAACGTTTCCATACGTTTCACCCCTCGATGTTTTGATTAGATATGATATATAGATCAAACTTGACAATTTAGAGGCTTTAAAGGACGTTTCATAATCGTTATTTTTGCTTAAACCTGCATACAAGAATGTCTTCTATAGGTTGTAAACATGGAATAACTAGTTAGATGTCTGACGTACTATGAGGCATATCTACCGCGAACTTATTTTTGAAGCAGAGTATCCTCTAAGTTTTTCGCTTTCTAAATAGAGCCTTCGCAAGTAAGGTTAACGCGAAAATAGTTGCTATCCAAAACAGGCAATCTATAAACAGCTCAAAAAACAGATAGTCTTCACCTACAAACATTTTCGTAATTCGCCAGACGAGGGGAAAACCATAATAATTATGTCCGATGACGCTGGCTTCAGGCTTGTTTTCGAAAAAGCCGCTGACTAGCCCAAAACAAATTCCCAGAGCCACAACCGATACTAGAATTCGACAATTTAGCTTAACCGTAAAACTTTCACCTTTCGCTGCAGTTCTGCATGATAGTACATATAAGGTTTCGCAGAGTCGGTGCCAACGATCCCAATGTCATTCCTTCCAGATGTGGTTCGGCTTACCTGATCTACATATTTTTGGAAACAAGGTTAAGTTTGGTTGATTTGTGTTTGGTCGCGGCGTCGGTTTTTCTTTTCTCCGTCTGCGGCAAGTTGGAACTCGTATACCGTGACGATTTTGTTGGGGTTCCAGTTGCCGTGGAGGCGGATCCACGCGGCTTGGAATTCTGTTAGGCTGCTGTATCCTTCTTTGCGTATGTCTTTTGGAGTGATGTCGCCGAGGCGTTGTTTGAACCTTCTTGTTATTTGGATGTATGTGTCGGCTTTGGTGTACCAGCGGTCTACGATGCCGTAGATTTTGCCGATTTGGAGGGTGTTTCGGCCTGTGCGTCGGGTTTGGGTTTTGGCGCCTTTCTTGATTTTGCGGAGGCTGTCCTGTTTGAAGGTTAGAGGCATTCTGCGCCGTACCTCTCAGCTATTTCTCTTTCTTCTACTGATGGTAAGCCTTTTTTGGTGTAGTAGAGGTTGCGGAGCACGATGATTTTGGCTTGGTGGAAGTAACCTGCTTCTAGCAGTTCTCGCCGCGTCGCCGTTATGCCTTTGAAGTCGCTGCCCATGGTCTTTGCTTGGTCTTCTTGGAAAAGTTGTTGGGCTTTGCGCCAAATTTTTTCTCGTACTTCGGGCCAAAATTTACCTTTGCTGCGCTGTCTTCGTTGTCGTTGTTGTCGTTGCTTTGGCATGTTCGGGGCTCTCCGAGAATTGTTTCGGCAGCGTTGCTTTTTATAGCTTCGGCTCGCACCTCATTAGGCTTTCAAGTAGCAGGTCTTGTTTCCTTTGTTTCGGCAGTCGCTAACGCCGTAAGCATTGGATCGGCAACAGAAGAATTTCTCATTAATGTCAGTAATGCATCAAAAGCAGGGAAAAACTAACCGACCAAACTAAGTATATTGAACAGAAGGAAAAAACGCTACATAAGCTAATTGAAAAAACAAGCTTGCATGAAGATACTGTTCTTTTAGATGCATTAGATTTGCTGGTCAACACGATTTTTGCAAAGCTCAGACCTGAAGGTACTTAACAGTGCAACGCATACACATTTCTGAGTTAAAAAAGGGAAAGATTTGCGCGGAGTGAAATAGAGGATATGCACCATCTGGAAGGAGCTTCCAGAAATAA
>JBKHJI010000020.1:0-21744 GCA_046538175.1 Bathyarchaeia archaeon
GGAACCCGTTATGCCTATTCGCCAAACATGCTAGCCGTCCAAGAAGCTGTGAAGCAGAAAAAGAAAAGTTTGGCCTTTGTGGGCACCCCTTGTCAAATTCACGCGCTTCGGAAAATCCAAATGTTTCCTCTGAAAAAATACTCTAACCCGTTGCAGTTTACGGTTGGGCTAATGTGCACAGAAAGCTTCACTTATGAAGGGCTATTTCAAAAGCACTTGAAACAAAACATGGGCATTGCTTTAGACGAGGTTGTGAAGATGAACATTAAAGGCAAGATTCTTGTCTATTTGAAATCAGGAGAAGAAAAAAGCGTTTCACTGGCTGAAGCAAAACAATATACACGGAAAAGTTGCCGTTTCTGCAATGACTTCAGCGCCGAACTAGCAGACATTTCAGCTGGAGGCTTGGGACTTAACGGTTGGACATTTGTAATCCTCCGAACCGAAAAAGGAGAAGAAATTTTCGATGGTGCAGTGGAAGCTGGAATGTTGAACACAAGATCTGCAGATGAAGAGCCTTTTGCGTTGACTCTTTTGGACAAACTTTCGAAGAAGAAGCAACAAAACTCTCCGAGGAACTAGCTCATCTATCCTTTGAAGCCCGTTTTACTGCATTTTTCACGGCTTCTCTTACAGCATAGCCCGCCACGTGAAGAATAGGCTCGCCGATTTCCGGGTCAACATCCATGCTCGCCGTGCAGGGAAAAGAGTGATGCGCAACTGCCACAGTATCTTCCATGTCTGAAATTTTTGTCCATTTGAGTTGTTGAGCGACATACCATGTTGAGCCACATGGCGCACTTCTCAAAACGCGAGCATCAGTAAATATGCCTCTAGCAACCTCTACTTCTACGAGAGGTTTGCCAATACGATAGCGGCGAACAAAACTGTCTATGACAGGGGTTCCGGTTTCTTCAAGCATACAGAAAGGTTTCGGGAAAGCATGTTCAACGCAGATTTTGTCTAATGCTTCTTCGAGTTGTTTCTGCACGCCACGGTGGCACCAGTTTCGATTTTCCTGGGGGATTATAATGGCTCTAGCTGCAGCTCTTTCTGCTAAGGTTGACATTGCAACAAGTATGTCTGGATGCAGTCCAATAGCAAGTATGACGTCGCAGTTGGGAGGATTGGAGGGTAAATGGGTTTCTGCGTCTTCAATAAAAGAGGGTAGATTCGAAGGGGTCTTGTAGAGTACTTGAATATCAGGAGCAAAAGAGCCGTAGAGCTGTCTGCAGTACGTGCATGTAACGCCGCAGGACTTGCAGTAGCTAGACACGTTTACCAAGTTTCCAACAACACGCTCGGCAAATTCGTCATTATAGATTATAAAGAGCCGCATAGTCCACCTACACTTGCGAATATATTCCCAGAAGAAGATTTGGATATAGTGTTTCTTATAGTTTAGTTTATAGAACGAAGAGGGTTGCGGTTCTGGATCCTCAGAAGATGCCTGTGATACAGGAATTTGTGGAGAGGGGTCTTGGTGAAGGAAATCTTAGAAATATTAATGTCGTAGGAATTCCCTTGAACGTTTAAAAGAGAAATTCGCTTCGGCTTCAATCACTCAAAAGAAGATTCTGGCATAGCCCAAGGAGCCTCAAACTTGGGGTGGTAACTGTGGGCAACAGGTTTAGAAAAAGTGGGAATTGAAAGGGCTAAGTTTCTGTTTTCTTGTGGATTTTCTTTTTTGCGAGGACAATGGCTACTGCTGAAAGAATTATGAGCAGTGGCAGAAGGGCCACTGATGGTAACTCTGAAATCTGTCCCGTCCAAGACACTGCTCCAGAATAACCTGTTACTATGCATCTGGCCCTGACTGTAATTGTTGGTGTTCCAGATACTGGCCCCATATTATAGTCAACAGTAAATGTCCCATCAGACGCCAAAGGCTTAGGATCAAGCGTTAGCGAAGTTACATTAGTGCCCCAAGTCACCTCAATAGTGTCTACATAATGCAGAGAAGTCTCAACGTCATGCCAAACTGTGATATTAAGATGAGTGGCGCCATCCACGTCTGTATGGACTACGTCACGTACTTCCGGAGCATGGGAAAATGCAGGTCTTACGGAGTTAACACTCGCCCAGACCAAAATACCTAGAACAAGTATTACGGCTAGCCTATTCAAACTTCATCCATCAAAATAGTGTTTAGATTCTCAAACACATTTAGTTTTTTCGTATATTCCGTTATTCTCCTTCTCTTTGCTAGTAAACATAGAGAAGATAGTACAGCAAGAACCCTGTCAAAAGTGCAGCTAGCCATAAGATTGTTGTTAAGCGCATCAACCTTTTGTTTTTGAAGCAGTATTTTAAGGAAGATTGTAACTGCCAAGAAGCCACAATCCATATGCTAAGAATCATGACAACTAACCCGACTCCGGAGTGGATGAGTGTCGCCATGGAAATTGCATGAAAGGGTTGAATGCCAATGATTTCTGTTCTGAGGAGGGATGGAAGCATATTGAGGCCGAAAGAAAACACGTTTAATATGACTGCTGCAAGCATTGTTATTCCATGCGAAGAAAGTTTCTGTCTCCGCTTCATTCTAATGCTTATAATGAGCAAAACCAAGATGACTACCTGAAACACCACATTAACTTGAGGTGAGATAAATGGTCCCACAAGTTCACCTTAACTACTATTTATTCGATCAAAATATAAAGCATTTTTTATGAGCATTTCTACAAAAACGATTGCTAGCCACAAAATCTAACGGTCATAATGCGTACAAAAACTTCAACAGTAGACGAATTTGCTCTATTTCCGAAAGCGTCGCTGAAAATTATAAGACACCACTTAGAAATGTAGAATTTATACCAGTCATTCATCACGTTATTATATAACTAGAGACAAATGCGACTCAGAAGATTCAAGAGGGAGCTGAACACTAAGTGCCAAAAGGCAAAGATAGTTCTAGAGAGGATATATTTCAGCTTCTTCTTGAAACATCCGAAAAGCGGAAAAAGGGTAGACGAGAGCAGCTTCTTGAATCGCTCAACGTCAAAGAATATTTTGAAGAGGGAAGAATCAACATCAATAAACGTACGTGCCAAGGTCTTGAATGTGAGCTCTGCATCAAAGCCTGCCCCACGAAGGCGTTGTATTGGCGAGACGGAGAAGTGGGTATAATCGATGATTTGTGTGTATACTGTAGCGCCTGCGTTCTAAGCTGTATTGTAGACGATTGCATCAAGGTTACCCGAAGAAGAAGCGATGGGACAGTGGAGAGTTTCAGCAAACCTCTGGAAGTCCTCTCATTATTTAACAGCATTAACACCCAGAGGAGACATAAACGGGTTAAATCTCTCTTTCCAAGTTCCGAAGCTTACTTAAAAAGATATAGAAAAATGTGAGCTTGCTTGTGCTCGTGGAAATTTTCAGAAAAGAAAAAATAGGAATATGGCAATGTCAGTTTTTGTTCCATTTTTCTTGCAAGAATTTGGGAATGTCTGAGGAGTCTCTGGGGCCAACCATTACTTCCCAATTGCTGGCCTCTTCTATTTCGCCGCTGAGTCGTGCTGCTTTTCCAGGTATTATCAGCTTTCGATGCTTTACCTTCTCTTCGATTTTGCTTTCTTTGAGGGCTTCGGCTACTTTGTCTGCTGTCAGTTTTCTTCCTGCCACCGCACTGTCCACCGCAATTCCTTCGGTGTCGACTACTACGAGGTAGGAGTTTATGTCTGCAGATTCTATGTCTGAGGCTACTGTATAGTATGTGAGCGCAAAGTTTGTGGTGAACATTACCGGCGAGTTTTCGTCTGGGGTACCGAAGGCTCGTAGTCCAGGCTCCACTGCTACAGGTTTTCGTGGGTCGGTGTAAATGTTTTGTCTAAGAATGACGTTGGGTAGGAGAACCCAGCCTTCAGTGCTGTGCAAGATTAAAACGTCAGCATAGCGGTTGACTAGTACGGCTGACAGATAAGCTTCAGTCCATTCGGCGATCTCTTTCGGAGCGTCTTTGTTTTCTATCCAAGCAACTGCAGGAGTGCCGATTAGCGGGAAGCCTAAAAGCTCGTCTCCTTTTTTGGTTCCTGCACGGCGAATCATAGTGAAGTTGTTTATGGTGTCGGCAAGCCCTTCAGCTGGCATGGTTCCTGGATCTAAAACTAATTCTTTAACTCCGTATTCAGTTAATGTTTTGGATAATGAACGGAGAAGTTCAAGGTCGTTAGGAGCGAAAACTGCAAGGGGGCAAGTGTACATGAGAGCGAGTTCTGCCATGTCTTTCCAGTTATCTTTGGTCGCAGCGTAAATAAGAGGTCTAGCCTTTGGCGCAGCCATTAATCCGGCTTCTAAAACTTTTGAGTCGAATGAGCATAGAACGAGTGGCAGCTTAGTGTTTTCTGCAACTTTTTTTACTGCTGCTTTGAATTTGTCAGGGTCATTTGACGTGGAGCGGACAGCGATCATATTGAGTTTTAGTATTTGACCGATGTATTCGTAGCTGAACTGTTCTGTTTTCTTAACTCTTTCCAGCAATTCTTCGTCCGGCATCTCGTCAGTGACGTCGATGGCAATGGCTGTAGGATTAGTATAGGTAAATTCGTGACGGTACATCACATATTTGCCGCCCACTTTTACTGCGTGTTCCTTTGGGCCTATAGTAACTTCTTTTATCGGGGGCTTTAACATCTCCCAAAGTTGCTTGTAGGTTTTCTCGCTTTCCTTCTTTAACAAAGGCGAACATTGCTCTAGCGAGACTTCACGATTCACAAGCTTAGTGGCGAAAGCCATGCAGTTTTCTTCACCGCATTCTTTGCAGTTTGTTTTAGGAAGCAGCATATAAACGTCGATGGGGCTGATTTCCTTGAAACTGGGTTTCTTGCCTTTTTCAGACATAGCCAAACCTTCCTAGATTTTAGCGGTCACCCAATTCGCAATTTTTTCCGCATTGCCCGACTTGCCGCTTGCAAGACCTCTAATGACGTCTTTGAGGGTTTTTACTGCCGCAGGATGCATCATCATGAATAGGTCAACTCCCGCCAATAAAAGCGTAAGCGCCGTTACAGTTTCCCAGATCGGCCCTCTGAACTCTCGTGGTCCCCACTCGGAGTCCATCTTCTTCCATGCTTCTCGGGCTGCCCAAGCATTTGTGGTGCCCGAAGATATGGGATGTTGTAGTTCAGGATCGCCCATCAAGGCAGCGAGTCTGGCGCGCTCCATTATCGTGAAGGCATAATCCAAACCGTATCCTAAAGCAGCTGTGGTGGTGTCCATGATTATTTGTTCTTTAGGCAGAAAATCGTAGAGGCGACGGTTGAGTTGTCGTGCCTGATTCAAATCCATAGGCGTAAACGAAAGCACTGCATGCCCATATTTTTTGGCGGCGGCACATGTTCGTTCAATGTCCATGTCTTGCGTAACCGAGCTTAAAAGAAAACGTTCACCGGCACCCACTTCAGCCACTTTTTCGAAGACTTCAAGGTCTTTCTTCGGGTCGCCGCAGCCTCCGATAATTATAGGCACGTCTACTGCTTGTAGCACGTTTTCTACAGTCTTCGCTGCCTCTTCAGGCGAGGTATCGTTGACGAGGGGGTCAACGCTGATGAGATGTAATGTTATCATGTTGGCGCCATACTTGTTGACGGCTAATTTAGCCCAAGCCACTGGGTCGCCTAGCACTTCTTTAAAATGCATTTTCACTGGTTTTGCTAATGGAATTGTAGTGTCGAAAACGTCTAATGAAATTATTGGCGGATTGGACATAGCCGCCTCAAAGAGGTAGAATGCGGGAGCTTTTTCTCCGCCTAGAGTTATAGTTTTTCCTCGGGTGCCCCCTTCGTTTTTGGTGGCTCCAAGAGTCACTTCAACAACTTGCCCTGGATATTTCTCTACTGGATGAGAAAATTCAGCTTGGAGAATAGTTGCAGGTTTGGCTCTGGAAGGGGGAAAAATCTTTGACGCCTTCGGTAAAGCAGTTGGGGCCATAGCACCGGGTTGAAGCCACAGTTCGAGATCTCCAAATTCCATCTCCACGTCTTCAAGTTCTATCTCTTTGAATTGGGACAAGAGATTAAGCAGATTTTGAAGGTCTTCTTCTTTACTTTCTTTTTTCGCCATGCTCTCCACCTTTCATAGAACGTATGATCACTTTTTTCGCGTAGATTTTGGCGTCCTTTAGAAT
The DNA here is from genome assembly GCA_046538175.1 of Bathyarchaeia archaeon. Taxonomy (GTDB): domain Archaea; phylum Thermoproteota; class Bathyarchaeia; order Bathyarchaeales; family SOJC01; genus JBKHJI01. The sequence goes on from JBKHJI010000020.1 coordinate 6,125, forward strand.
TATCTTGTATCCTCCGGCAGTAATGGGTAAAGTAGAAACTGTAGCTACCGGTCTCTCCGCAATAGCCATCTCTTCCTCTTCAACCGACACTGCCTCTTCAGCTGCAACAGCTTCTTCTTTCCATGTAGCCACAACTGGATGATCGTGCTCTTCCAAGAAAGTTTTTAGTTCATCGATGTCTTTGACGTCGTTTTCGGTTGCGATTTTGTCAACAACTTCTTTAGGTATAAACTCCATGACTCGTTCTTTTACGGAGGCAGGCATCCACACCACGCGGTTCCATCCGCCATCAGCTTGAAGGAATTTGGGAGATCGCATATATTCGATGGAAATGCCGTGAAAACCGTCTACTTGTCTGCCTCCAGCGGTGGAGTCTGCGATTGTGGAGAAGGCGAGTCCGTTTATCGTGGTGTCTCTGAAACCTCTGTGGACTATTCCGAAGCCTTCGACTTCTGGGATGTAAAAGGCCACGCCTTCAAAGCAGCCGCAAGAGGTGTGCGGATAGTCGAAAGCTGTGTAAAGCCAAACTCTCGTGACTTCGCCTAGGGATTTCTGTTTGACGACTTCGTTTACTCCTGAAAACTCTCCTTTCTCTGCGTCAAGCAATTCACCTTTATCTACTTCGAACACTGGACCTTTCGGATCTATTCTAGCTGAGGCTCTTCCGTCAAACCAGCTTATGGAGCCGCAGTTTGAGTATCTTTGCGGCGTGATGACGCATACGTGGGTGGGAGCGAAAGATTGACATAGGGTGCAACCGTAGAACTTGTCGACCTCTTGGTCTTTTAAGCCTCGGGCTTTGGCGTCTCTAGCCTCGTAGATGTCTATGGCTTCTTTCCAGCTTTCTTTTACTTTTGTGGGTTCGGTTATGAAGGTTACTTGTATTTTTTCGATTATGGGCAGCTCGCTTTTGAATAGTTTCTGCAAAACTTTCCCGACGTGTTCAAACGAGTTCAGGCCTTTTTGGAATGATTTCTTGTTCAATCGGAGCCAGATGTCGTAGCGCTGGTTTAGGTGCATGAAGCCTTCGATAAAGTTAGAGTATTCATGGATGCGTCTTTCAATTACGCCTTCCAATTCTGGTTCAAGCTGCTTGCCTGCTACTTCGATAAGTATGCCTAGTGGGTGGCTACTTCCTTCGCTCATATCTTTGATGTCAGGACCGATAGTGGATACTTTTCCATCTTCTATTTCCTCTGGTTTCCTAACTCTGGCCAGCTCAAATTTGTGCTCTTGGTCGGGTCCGCCTAATTCTATTTGCATATCTTTTCGTCGAATTCGTTCTCCTTCGTATATGACGCCTACGTCGACGGGAACATCTTCGAACATAGACATTTTTCTCACTTTCCCTCTAATTTTTTCAGTATAGTTTCAAAGTTTTCACTCCAATCCTTGACTGAAAGGTTTGGAAATGACCATGATGCATGGGGGTTGTAGAATCTGTCTAGGCTAATTGTCCTAAGGTTTGTGGAAAAATGTTTCAATCCAGCCAAAATCACAAATTGCATATAGTATGGTAGCCCCATGAACAATGCAAGATCGTAAGGGCCTTTGCCGTCTAATCCCTTCCATTCTGGGTCATTAAGCCTGCTGCCAATCTCCATTGCAGACATGGAACCTGCAGGTTGGACTCCCCTCTTCATAAATTCATTGGCCAGATGTGCAGTGGCAACTATAGGAAGCCCCGCGACTTTGCTTAAGAGTATTGCGTAATCCATCATTTTTGCTTCGTCTGAATATTCATCAGCGGCTTGGTGTCCAACTACTAGGATAGAGCGTTTGGCTTTCTTCACCATGGCAACAACCACTTCTGGTTTTAAGATGAGAAGCGCTTTCTTGGGACCAGCGATTTCGGCTTTTTGCCAAGGTTCTGCTTGCACACTCATGTCATTCACCTTTCCTCTGTCTAATAAGCCTAGGAAGTAACGTCGGGTCGGGAATTCTAGTCTCTTTCCAATCCTTCTCTTCCAAGACTTTTAGAATTTCATCTTTCATAGTGATGGGTATGTCTGCTTTGTTTCGGACAAAAAGTTGTATGTCATCGGGCATGGTTCCGTAGAGACGCTTGTGCAAATCGATGTAGTGGGTTAGTTTTACAGCGCGGCCTTTCGTGGTGTCGTTTGGTCGCATGACAGACTTGGCTATAAGCACCATAGCCTCTTCTTTGGTTTCAACTGCAGTGAAAAGATGTTCGGGTGCTGGTGCTCCATACACTTTGTCTCCAGTTCTAGCGTCATATACTTGCCAATCTTCTTCTCTGTCTTTTCTTCCTAGAAGCATCCGTCGATATTTGGCTCCATGAGGTCCAACAATTACTGGTACTCCGAGTCTCCAGAATCCTGAAGCTATAGAAGCAGCTTTCTGAGACATGGCGCCCCAAGCAACTCCCACTGCCCCCACTCGATTAAGTATATAATCGGCGATTTCTTCATAGTTAGCTCGCAATTTTCTCTTTGCGAAAATATTTGCAATCTTTATGGCTGCACCAGCTATGTGCGGGTTGGAAACACATGAACCAACATTTAGAATGCCGCCAGCCTCGAAGGCACCTGGATACTTCTCGTAAAGAGTTTTTCCTTCATCGTCCTTTACCATAGCTATTGACATGGCTGCACATCCTGAAGTAACAACAATGAACCTACGCTTGGCAAATTCCTCGGCAATTTCGGCAACCTCTTTCCCACCGTGGGGATAATTAGCACATCCTACTAAGGCCACCACGCCTGGGATTTCGCCCAAGACTATGGGTCCGCCGACTTCCCTTATCTCCACGTCTTGAATAGCTCCCCTTCCAACCCGCATCTTAAACTTCTCTTCCCGCAGGTTCCCTTCCCCAGCTTTCACCATAAAGCTGTGCAAAGGAAAGTCGTTGGGACAAGCGCTGTCGCAGCGAGCACAGCCCACACACTCTTCTAAGATTTCAGCCAGCGGGTTGAGATCTCCTTCTGCCGCGGCCTTCAACGCTTCAGGGATGGGTTGATTGTTGGGACATGCTCGCATACACTCATTGCATTGGTTACACTCTTTTGCAGCTGCTATGATTTCATCGATTTCGGGAATAATCGTGAACTTATTACGTTTCGGAGCAACTGCCATCACGGTTTCAACGGCGACCTCTCCAACCTTCTCTGGGTCTAAAATGAGCACTCCGGGAACCTTGCCATCCACCAAATTTGATATGACGTCTTTGGACGGGCTTTCGGTTCGGTTCTCAAGCCCTAAACAGTTCTTCGGGCTAGCAGCGATAACTGGCGCATTGACTTTCTGTGCTTCAACCAACGTGTCTGCTCGGATGCATTGTTCGTCGACTACTATTAGATCGGCAAGTCCGCTTCGAATATATCGCAGTTGCCAAGATATGGGACCAACTATCTTCGCCATATTGCTGTATCTAGTGAGGTCGTGGGCGGTGCAGCAGATGCCTACCACTTCGACTTTGCCCAACAATCCTTTTTCGGTTAGATAGTCAATTATGCCAACAGAGGAAGGCACATTGTGGCCAATAACCAAGATTGTAGGTTTCGAGACATCTGCTATACCGAAGCCTAAATCGGTTAAAGGTGCTTCCGGATCGGCTTTCGGAAAACCCAGAACCGAAATCTGCGCTAAATCGGCTACTTCCATGCCAACTTGGTCCACCATTCCTGCGTGGAGGACTTTGGATTCAAAGTCTAGGTTGCTTCCCTCCTGCCCAGTGTGGGTGGCAGAGAGAAGGTGGGTAACTTGTTCTTCACAGTAGTCGAGGGCGTCCTCTAAATCTTTGAGTTTTTTAGGTCGGAGTCCACAAACCAGCCTGGTTACAGGGGCTTCCAAGTCTATGTTCAAGCCACCCACATCGAGGGGACTGTTTCGACCATACTTTTCTATTAAGTGTTCCACCAAGTGGCGAGCGTGGGCAACGTGAGTAGCGGCTCCGATACAACAAGCAAGAAGGACGATACGAGATTGTTGAGCTGCCATGTCTAATCCGCAGGCTCCGCGTTTATCTCCTGTCAGGTCACATTTTCCAAAGGTACAGAGGCAGCAGACATCACAGAAGGGCAAGTAGAAAGGTTTGTATCGTTGGAGAAGTTTCATGTCCCATTCTCGTAGGCTGGTTATGGAGGGAAAAGGTGTTGGACCCAATGGTTCTTCCCATGTTTCGTCGACGATTTTGTCGAATGAAAGCTCTAAACCTTTGATAACACCCAGATCAGTTTTCATCTCTTTAATCTTCATATTCATACCTTTCTTAGTCAAGTAGAGGGCACAACCTTAAGGTCTTGAAACTGTAAAGTCTGTTGCATGTTATTTTAAGTTTTCTAAATCCTGAAGAAAACATGAGCATATGCGTTTGGCGATTGTTACACGCGTAGCATTTACTCAATGAGATATCAGCTCAACCTTTCCAAAAGACTGTATAATTGGGCATTCAGAAGCCTCTATACGTAACCTGCCTCTTTCATAATCTTTTTCACTGATACATAGGCAGCGGACGAGGAGGATAGCTCAAATAGAGGCTTTCCAGAAATAACGTTTTTTTCAACTTCTTCGTCGTAGGCGATTTTTCCCAAGTATGGCAATTTTATTTTTTCTTCGACCTCTGTTTCCAATGATTTTGGGACTCTATAGCCTGCTATTACGTAGAAGTTTTTGAAGTCTATTTGGACTTCCTTAACGACTCTGTATGCTCTCTCCACGTGTCGAAAGGATTTTTGCGAAGGATCTATTATGTCGAAAATGTCGTCTACTTGTGAGGTTACTCTCCGGTTCAAGTGTTCTAGCCCCGCGGGAGAATCGACAAGAACATGCTTGTATGTTTCCGTCAAGCCTTCAAGAGCTTTCTTCAACGCGGCGTCTGGTAGACAATAGCAGCCTTCTATAAATTTTGTTCCTACGGCCATGAAGTCGAAGGCGTTGCCTTCGTAAAGGCCCTTTTCCCAGATTTTGCTTTCTATCCTTTCTGAGGGTGGCACACCGACTGTAGTGCCCCCTTGCTCTTTAAACGTTTCAATCAACAATTCTGATATGGTTTTTCTTCCTTCTTCTTTAAGATCTACTCCAACCATTTCTCCTAGGTTTTGATCTGGATCTACGTCTACAAGAAGAAGAGGTGTCTCGCCGATTTCAACAAAATATTTAGCTATGAGGGCAATGAAAGTTGTTTTCCCGCTTCCACCTCTACCCACCGAGACTAATCTTTTCATTTTGAAAGCCTGTCTTTGGTTTTTCTTTTGCTTACTCTTATACTTTCCGTGCGCTGCAAAACAGTTGTATTCTCTCTACAATTTTGCCAAGAAACGAAAGTCAGCTTTCGCCGCTCGTTAACGTTGAAAGTTTCGCACCTACTCTTTCAATTGTTTGCATTGCCAAAGAGTTTTTGTGTTTTAGCGGTGTTTCTCCCAGCATTTCCGTTTTTACAACCTGTTCATCGAAAGGCACAAAATCCAACACGTCCAAACTATTATTCAGGGCAAATTTCTCGATTGCATCATGCTGGAGGTCGTCTGCCACTTTATTTCCAATCAAAAAAGCTTTCTTTATACCAGCCTCCTTGGCCAATGTGTGAATCTGTTTGGCAGTTTCTAACGATTTCACGCTGGAATCAGTAACAACCAAAAGGGTGTCAACATGTTTAGCGGTTCCTCGACCCAAATGTTCGACGCCTGCCTCCATGTCCATAAGTACCACTTCGTCTCGTTCCACCACTAGATGGCGGAGCAAAGCTCTAATGACAGCGTTCGCGGGACAGGTGCAACCCGAACCCATTGATCGCACCGTTCCCATCACTATCAAATTCACTCCGTAAGGAGTCTTAACAGAAAAGTTCCTAACAATATTATCTACAGAAAAAGATAGACGATAAACACCTGAAAAGCCAGTGGCCGTTTTGGATTCTACCAGCGTCTTATTTTCTGAAATAGGCACGATTTTTCGCGCTTCTTCAGGCGACAAACCTAAGGTTAAAGCCAAGTTTGGAGAAGGATCAGCATCAATAGCGATTATCTTCAACCCTTTTCCCGCGAAATACGAAGCTATACCTCCAGCAACCAAAGTTTTACCCACCCCCCCCTTCCCAGCAACGGCAATTTTCAAAGGTTTTTCACCGTTTTCACTAAATATTACGAACACTTATTTGAGTTTCCCACTGGAGAACAAAAATAATCTTCTCGAACAACATAAATATCTAACTCGAGAAGGTAAAAAAGATGATTTGAATGTCCACTGAGATTGTAGAGATCAATGTTGCAAACTGGAAAGAAGAAGTTTTAGAATCAAAAAAGTTGGTCTTGGTTGAATTCTGGCATCCACAGTGCCCATACTGCAGGCTGCTTGATCCAGTCTTCGCGCAACTTGTAGAAGAGTATGGAGAAAGACTAAAATTTGCGAAATTTAACGTCATGGAAAGCCCACAAAATCAAGAACTCGCTGTTAAATATGGTATAATGGGCACACCTACATTGAAGTTTTTCTGTGGAGGACGCCCAGTTCAGGATGTCGTAGGCGTATTAGACAAACCTTCTTTAAACCAAGCAATAGAATTTGCAGTCAAAAAACATCGAGAATGCTCAGAGAAGAGCACACCTCTTAATTTAGCCTACATAAGCTAGTGACAAGGATGGAGTTTGCCTAGTGATTTTCCTTGAGGGGAGCCGAGGGATCTATAATTTCTGAGGTCGATGAAAAGTTAACGGACGAGTTAGAAAGAACAGGTGTTGTCGGTGTTGTTATTTTGGCTTGAGAACCAAGCGTTCCGAGCTCACGTCAACTTCGGCAATTTCAGAGTTTTCTATCGTTTTGATGACTCCTAGAACGTCTCTCATCAACACTTTATTTCCCTCAGTCTTCGCATAGACTACGTCTCTGCAAACAATTTCTTTGTCACGAAATACGGTGAACTCGCACATATTCCAAACCATCTAAAGTTAAAGACGAGAAAACTGATAAAGTTTGTTACAACTAGCAATCTATTGTCTTGTGCCACGATAAAAATTAAAAACGATTAAAAGCTGCAAATAGCCATGGAAGACTTGTTTGGTGATAATGTGCAGTCGGTGATAAAAGGTTGAGCGAAAAAATTCTCAAAGGACTGAAAGACGCCGTTGTTGATGGCGATGTGCAAAAGGCACAAAAGATAGCCGAGCAGATAGTGAAGCAAGAGATTTCGGCCAACGGGGCCGTCGAGGTACTCATGAAAGCCATGGAAATTGTAGATGAACGCTACGAAAGAAAGGAATATTTTGTTATCGATGTTGCCTCGTCAGCTTCAGCGATGCGTGAGGCTTTCAAACTTCTTGTACCCTACTTAAAGGTCGAACCTGCCATGATAAAAGGAAAAATCGTCATCGGTTCATTGAAAGGAAACGTTCAAAGTTTAGGAAAGGACATCGTAGCCGCGACGCTTCGATCAGCAGGTTTTAACGTAGTAAACTTGGGTGTAGACGTTGCTCCTGAAGAAATGGTGAAAGCAGCCATTCGCGAAAAGGCACAAATCATAGCCATCTCAGTTTCTATGGAGGAGTCAATCCCCTACCTAAAAGACATAGTTGATCTCTTGAAAAAAGAGAGCCTAAGAGACAAAATAAAGATAATAATAGGCGGTAACGCCGTTTCCGAGCAAACAAGGAGTGATTATGAACTCGACGCTTATGCAGCTGACGCCCAAGAATGTCTACACAAAGTCCAATCGTTACTTGGCTAAAAAATCTTGTATAGCGGATGATTCTTTACCAAAGGCTTCACGCCACAACGTTTCATAGCGTAATATGCGATTATAGCTTCGTTAACAGCGCACGCGGGAACAATGTTTTTCGCCTGTTTTATCGGGCCGTAAATGAGAAAATCTGCACCCCAACACTGCACAATAGTGTGCGCAGAGGCGTTTGACGCTCCGAAACCTTGGCGTAAAACCGAATCTTTCACAGCTTGTTTCCAAGCATAAGTTGCATTCGCGGGTGAGCATCCAGCTGGATATCCAAACTTCTCCTTCACGAGTTTGACAGCCTCTGCAGCATAAGAGATGCTAGGCACATCAAAAACGACGGTGTCTACGAGTATCTTTTCTATCCCCGCCTTTCCTGCCATGCTGAGAAGTCCATTTTGTTGCTCTGAGTCTTCTAAAATGTTGACTCTTCCCTCTGGTGAATAGTCTAATTCGTTGTACGCCATCAGAATGGCCGTTTTGACGCCTGAGTCTTGGATGGCTGCTAATTCTTCTGCCGAGGTTTTAGGTGTAATTCCGTTTAGTATAACGTTTTTTTGAAGGGCAAGTTGCTCAACAGTTTCTACAGCTGCCCTCCTCGTCTCTGGATTGGCTCCGTCGATTAGGAAAGGCGTGTTTGTTTTTTCTGAGACGAATATAACGTATTTGCTTATTGCCTTAGGGTACATTGCCATAAGATCTAGAAGATGGGGCACACCGCTTTGCTCAGAAAGGCTCTCAGCGAGTTCAATCCACTTCGAAACCGCTTTTTTGTCAAAGTTGCCTTCTTTGTGGTTTGAAACTTCCGGCATACCTTTGTAGAAGATGTTGCCCATAAGAATAGTCGGCAGTTCTCCTGGGTGTCCACCGATTTTGAAGTCTCCGATTTCGTAGACTTTCTGTTTTGTTTTTAGCATGAACATTTATTGCATCACCTTACCACTGCATAAGTACACATAGCGCGAATTATTATTAACGCACAGACATTTTAAATCTCACTCAACACCTTGAACACTTTAACTGCAGCTTTACAAGAAAAACGAAACTAAGTTCCATTGATCTGTCCTGTTACCACATACACATAAATCCCTCAAAAAATTTGTAGAATAGTTTGGCGCCGGGAATGGGATTCGAACCCATGCGGCCCAAAAGGGCCACAGGCTCTCAAGGCCTGCGCGTTATCCACTCTGCCTACGGGGTGCAGAATCTTATTCTGCATTATCCCGGCATGTTGTCCCGGCGTGTGAAACACATATAGTCTTCTACAGGAATTAAATATTAGCTTCGCTTCTGCCAACATGGTCGGAAAATTAAGCTTCGGAACGGTAGGAACCTGTTATCGCTTTCTAAGTTGTGAACGCCTTTATTTACCAAGGTTGATTCTTTTGTAACTGTTGAAGGGTTTTGGCTCATCGACTAAGCATTCTCTAAGATAATCTGCTAATGTCTCGCCAGCTACTACTTTTATGTTGTAGTCCATGGGATCGATGGAGTGTTTGTAGTTCTTAGCTGGAATCACAACTTTTCGGAAGCCCCACGCTTCAGCAGATTTTATCTTCTCATGTAGTCCTCCTACTGCTGTAACGGGCACTTCGCCGTCAACTCCAACGTTGATCTCACCGGTAACGGCTACGTCTTGACGAATTGATTTTCCCTCTATTAGTGAACATAGTAGAATGGTCATAGTGACCCCTGCACTTGGTCCGTCGACACCGTAGGCTTGGGCAAAATCGATGTGCGTAAAATAGTCTTGGGCAATATCTGCTCCGTATTTTTGCAGAATGACACTTCTGACTTTGGCCACACTGTCGGTAATGAATCGTTCTTTTCCGCCTTTGGCTATTCCTGTGACCATATAATATCCTTTCTGGTGATTGCCGTTTCCATTGTCTCGTTTTTCTAAGAATCCTTTAACTGTTAACACGTTACCCGTCATTTCTCCGCTGAAGGGGTCTGAGATGACTGCTAAACCATAGATTTGCCCAAGTCTTGCGCCTTCAGGTCTAATGTCAAGAAGCTTGCCCCTTTCGCTTATTTGATGTTCGAGAACTTGTTTCTGAATTGTTTTACAATGGTTTTCAATAGCTTCTTTTACATGCTTCCTTTCGACCAATTTGCACCGTTCAATGGTGGCCAAGGTTCCAGCCGTTTTTACTAACGAAATCATTGGTCTGAATCTCGTCGTTAAGCAGTCTCTTTTATTGCTCCGTCTGCGTCCTTCATCAACGATCTCTTCGCACGCTTCTCTTCTGAAGTAAGGCAAGTGGAAGCGTGAAGCTTCTTGAGCGATGAACTGAATGTATTTTCGACGGTTTTCTACAGTGTTGGGCATGTCGTTGTTCATCCTAACAACTTTGCCGTATCCATAGATTCTGTCCATAAGTGCAGGATGAATTTGCCCCATACTATCGAAGTTTCCAGCTCCTACTAAGAAGCACATACTGGGCACCGGCTCAGTGGAGACCGCCATTGCCGCAGTATTACCTTCATCCCAACGGCTTCTCAACGTGATGGGGAGTTGTCCGTCTTCTAGCACAGTAAGTAGTGTTACCGCTTCAGACGACTTGATGTTCTTAACTTCGTCGATGAAGAGAATGCCCATATGAGCACGGTGAACATCCCCTGCTGTAACTCTTTGATGCTCTGGAGTTCCTAAACCACCAGTCTGTAGAGGATCCCATGCGATGCTGCCGAACAATTGTGCGGAGCCGTGGCCTGTCGCATCTATGAAAGGCGCAGCTTTCTTGGCATTATCTACTATGAGTTTCGGCACACTGGTAGCTTTGGCTCCTCCAACACCTTTTGCTCCTCCCATCATTCCGAAGCGACCTAAAACAAACACTAAGATTAGGAACATTAGCATCATGCCCGCTGGCAAAAATGTTGTGCTACCTATCGAAACAAAGGAGTCCAAAATGTATTTCGTAAAATCGCCGCTGTAGGATTCTTGAACCGGAAGGCCGAAAGCGGAGGTAACGTTAGCGTCCCATTGAAGTTTTTGTTGCCATAAATAGTAGAAACCAGCAAACATGAAGATAGATGCCACTATAATCATCAAATAGGTCAGCGCTTTTATTCCGACCTTCTGAAGGAACAGTTTTTTAGTCTCTTTCAACTTCTCTCGAAAGATTATTTTCTTTCCTTCACCTGCAGGCTGTGAAGAGATTTTTGGCTCGCTCGGGATTATGTCGTTTTGCCAACAAATAACATCTTGAAGTTGAATTTTGTGTTTCTTGTATAGTTCAGTCAAATGAGCAGCGAGTGCTCGGCCGATAAGAGATTTTCCGGTTCCTGGGTCTCCTAGCAAAAGCAAGTAAGGCCCAGGAGGAGCAGCCTTTGTGGCGCTTGGTTTTTCTTTATCAGGGTCTTTCCAAGTATCGTACCATTTTTCTTTCTCAAGCTGTTTGAGTTTATGAACCCATTCTTCTAAACAAAGATAGCATTCGTTTAGAGCTCGTTCTTGGCCAATGACCCAATCTAGAAGATTATCGGACACCGGATAGCCTTCTGTAGATTCGAAAGTTTTCCAATTCCATTTTCTTCCGCGTATGGCTTCTATTTCTTCTCCGAAATATTCCACTTTTCTCCCTTCTATGCTCTTACCGAATTCGGGTGGCCACTAAGAAGAATATCTCTAGTCTTAATATACAGCTTATTTTGTACCCGTTCATATGTCCCCTCTTGAAATATATCTACACAATTTCTGGACTTTACGACAATCAAACAATGTTTCACTGTAAAAGCATAAATAAGACTGGCACAATTTGAAATGTCAAATCGAGTTTCACAAAACTAGAAAGATACAAAGATAATACAAAACAAAACCGCAGTAAATACCGTACCAGAGGAGAACTCAGCTAATGAACGAGCTTAAAATAAAGTATGAACCTTTCAAAGAAATAATAGTCATGGAACAAACCCAATTTCCTACACCTGAAGACTTGGCGCGGTTCACAAACATTGTGGCTGGCGGAAAAACAGCTGGCGTATACTGGGCTAACGGAATAGCATTTATCTATTTTCCTTTATCTATAAACACCGAAACAGCGGCAAAGGAACTTGTGGAAAACAGACGGGTCTATTGGGCTTTTCTTAGCTATGCTCTTATGCCTATATACAAACCCCTCATCGAAACAAAAGAGAAAATAATAGTCCCCGTGCTGGACATGACAACTAACCCCTTATTCCAGAAAGTAGCCAAATGGCTAAAAAACCAAAAATAGTCCTTACATGTGCAACAACCCTAGTTACACAAGGCTGACAGATGAAGTCAATCACAATAAAAGGCGCCGTATTTAGCGGCGAAGGAATGGGGCAAAGATTTGTCAGAATTTCTTGGGCAAAAAAACAGATTCAAGAAAAACTATGCTTTGAGCCCTACCCCGGCACATTAAATGTTTGCATCTCAGAAATGGCTGCAAAAAAGCTAAGAAAAATTTTGAAGAGATCCAAAAGCATCGAAATCATACCCGCAAAGGGATTTCTTTCGGCACGTTGCTTCAAAGCGCTAATAAAGAACAAAATAGAAGGCGCTATCATCGTTCCCATGAAATCCAACTACCCATCTAGCGTTCTAGAAATTCTTGCCCCTGTTCATCTACGAACGACATTGTCACTTAAAGATGGTGACAATGTCGAAGTAGCCATTTCGTTAGAAACCAGCTTCCAATCTTGATTTGTGTCTGCTCGTATAAACTTCTAAATAATCCTTGAAACAGTTGATTTTCTTCAGATACTTCCCGTAATGAACCAATGCCGCTATTGCGCGGGCAGCGTCTTCTGGTGAGGAATATGCAGGAAGTCCTTGTTTTTCGAACCTTGAACGAACAAAAATTGCCATTTCGGTTTCTCCGATGTCACAAGCTACAACAGGTTTCGTGTAGTTACCGACCAATTTTGCTATTCTATCCACAAAGTCTTCTTGCAAAGCAGGTGTGTGATGCAACCCTAGCACAATTAAACCGTCAACTTCCGGTGCGTCCAAGAGAATCTCTGCTGAAAGCTCAAACATTTCTGAAGTAGCCGAACCTGTAATGTCAACAGGGTTCAAGTTAGTGGCAAACTTTGGAAGCTTTCCATCTTGTTTCAACTTCTCAAATTTTCCCAAGACTTCATCGGAAAACTTTTTCACAGTCAAGCCTTTAGCCTCACACTCGTCGACAGCCATTACGCTTGGACCACCGGCGTCAGTAAGAATTCCGATGTTTTTTCCAGCTGCTGGAGGCTGAAAGGCAAAAGCTTTGCCAATATCAAAGAATTCTTCCATATCATTAGCGCGGATAACGCCTGCCTGTCTAAAGGCTGCATCATATATTCTGTCAGAGCCTGCAATAGCACCCGTGTGAGAAGCAGCTGCTCTCGCGCCTGCCTCAGATTTTCCACTCTTAAAAGCAACTATTGGCTTCCTTTTTGTCACTTTTTCTGCAACTGTCATAAATTCTCTGCCGGCTTCTATCGCTTCAGCATAGAGTAGTATCACCCAAGTTTCAACGTCATGTAAAAAATATTCAAGCATTTCCGGCTCAGCTACGTCGCATTTGTTTCCGAAGCTCACAAATTTGCTTACTCCCATCTGCCTTCCAGCCAAGTAATCAAGCGCGGCTACGCCGAAGGCACCGCTTTGAGTAATCATTGCTATGTGCCCAGCCATTGGTCGAGGCGTGGCAACGAACTCGTCTCCTGTTGTTAGCACTTTTGTTTCTGGCAAAAATAGCATGTCGACTCCTGTGCTTATATCATAGACTCCTAGGCAGTTAGGTCCCAACACTCTAATGTTAGCTTCTTCGGCGACTGAAACTACAGCGTTTTCGAGCTCGACTTTTCCAATTTCGCTAAATCCAGCGGTAATTATAACAGCTGCTTTAGCACCCTTTGCGGCAGAATCTTTCATTACTTTGAGAACAGCCGACGCTGGCACAACTATTACTGCCAGTTCAACTTCCCCAGGTATTTTAGCTATTGAAGGATAACATTTGTACCCTAAGATGTAATCCTCGTTAGGGTTAACTGGATATAACTCTGACTTGAACACTCCTCTTCGCTTGTTTTCAACAAAATTCTTGAAAATCACATGCCCAGCCTTGTTAATCTTTTTAGAGGCTCCTACAACCGCTACCGATTTCGGATTGAAAAATGTGTCCATCTGCCTAACTATTTTGCTCATCTCGTGCTCTCCAACTGTTTGGCGTTAATATTAAAGGTGGTTAATCAATCTGGCTATAAGGACTTTGCGATAGTTCTATTCTTCTATGTGGCGTTATTTGTTGTGTAATAGAAAACAATCGATGACCTGAAGAACTCATCTTACAATATCGGTGCTTTAGATGTAGTCGTTGCTTAGATAAGAAATGAGATCAAGATGCCGACGAGACCGAGCACAAGAAAGATAGTGAAGCCTGTTCTAAGGGTACATTTTCCTTTCGTTCCGCAGTATGCGCCTAAACCTCCAAGATAAGATTTCCATAGTAACCCAAAAAACAGTACAGGTAGAGAATAAAGCACTCTAACGGACATAAGTTGCGTTTGATAATTTGTTAATGTTCTTCGTGCGGCATCTAAATTTGACGTTTCGAGATGAAATGTTGGAAGCATAAACCATACAACAAAGAATTCCAATATTCCTGTAATGAGTTCCGGGAGATAGGCATAACCTGTAATTGATGCCGCGGTTCTGAAACTCCAGTCGCTTTTATTGTCGCACGCATACTTCACAATTAAAGATTTAATCAACCACCTAACTATTCCTAAGGGTAAAGCAATGAATGCGGCAGCTACCAGAAGATTGCTGACAAGATTGCTTATCGCATGAGCGTGAGGTCCAGAAATCTCAATCTTCTGCATACTCAATGGTATCCATATAAAAATCAGTATAAACTGCAATGTAATAATCACAAAAACTCCTTTATAATCTGGTGCAAGCGCAATATCACTCATTGCTTCAGAGGGTGCCGTCAAAAGTTTGGAAAGTCTCTGACCAACAGTCAACTTTCTCTGGTAGACCTCTTCTGGAACATAGTCGGTAGATGAAGTAGGTGGGATGCTCCATCGGAAATATTCTACTAGATTTACTCTACATTTTCTGCAATAAACGTCCTGTTTGGATACAAGTGCTCCACAACTTGGGCAAGAAATTTTTTCTTCTCCACTCATTTCTTTCAAACATAATTAGTTCTGTGGACATTTAACATTTATTGCATGCTTAGATGAATCGTTTCACAATAACAATAGGTTTATGCTCTGTTTTTTCTAACATTTTCCAAGAGACAGCTGCCAGTGAAACATCGAAAGTTTTCGCCATGTCCCAAACCGTTCTTCCTGCGCCGAAACCTCGAGCACGATTGGCTAGTTCTGCGATTTCTATGGCTTTTTCAACGTTTATTTTCGCTCCAACAATCGCCAAAGGGGTAGCTCTTTTTTTCAGCTTTAAGGCTCGCCCTACCACATAGGCAATAACTCCACCTACAGATGCTATTCCCTTAATTGGTTTTGGTCTCGGAGTAAAATAGAAGTTTTTCCAAGAGTATGTTTTGTCTGTGTCCACAATCATTACAACTACTTTCGTGCCTAGAATATCTTTTATGCGACTGCGAACATTTTCTGCTATGCTATAAGGATTATGTAACGGCAAACTAACATATGAGTAAGGAAGATTGCTGCCGTCGATTCCGTGCTCAGACCCATGCATCAATGCCTGCAAAAATCCCCCACACCGTAGCGCCACTTGTTTATGAGCACTGCCTTCTTTGTTCGGATAATTTCTCAGATGATCGATTGTTCTTTTGCGTAAATGGCACAGAGACCCCAACATGTATACCCAAATGTACCGCATCCAATATTTTGCTAGAAAACTTGCCATTAAGCTAGGCTCTACGAACTTTTCATCTACAATGTTGCCAGTTGCTGTTGAAATTGCCTTCTCAGAAACTACCACAATGTCGTC
>JBKHJI010000081.1:0-4480 GCA_046538175.1 Bathyarchaeia archaeon
GTGCAGTAGAAGAAGATTTCTCCCCCTATGCAGAAAAGTTTAAAACTATCAAAACGTTTCCGATGTGGTTTGAATGGGTGATACCTTGAAAAGAACGATTGCGTTGGTGGCTCACGATAATAAGAAAGCTGACCTAGTCGAGTGGACTGAGTTCAACAAGGGAACCTTAGCTCTTCACAACTTATACGCAACCGGAGGAACTGGGGAGAAAATCATCAACAAAACAGGACTAGACATTACTCTACTTAAGGACGGTTCTCATGGTGGAGACATGGAAATCGGGGCTTTGATCGCCAACGAGAAGTTAGATAACTTAATTTTCTTTTGGGACCCCCTAGAATCTCTCCCTCACGATGTCGACGTTAAAGCCCTTCTCAGGATAGCAGTCTTGTATAACGTGCCCACTGCATGTAATAGAGCAACAGCAGACCTGATAATTTCCAGTCCACTGTTTCAAAGTACAGAATACAAACCGAAAAAGAAATGAGTCCACGCGACAGAAGAAAATCAACTTCACAAATAGATTTTATCTTTCAAGGATTGCATAGAGCAATTGCTATGAGAAAATATTTGCGCATGGTTTATACGGGAGAGATTTGAACAGACACCGCAGCTTAGTGAAGTCCCCCGCAAATCCCCGTTTCTTTGTTTCTTAGTAAAGCCAGACTACAGCGTGATACAAACGATTCGAAAATAAGTTAGAGCTTATGAGAAATGTACTTCTATGGGTAAAAAAGAGGCGCCGATGGTTTTCGTTGTCTCGACTGCTTATTGCTGGAGATTGATCTCCATCGTCGAGACGTTTCTTGGATTGCCGCCTTCTCTGGGGGTTATTTCTTCAGTTCCGATTGAAATGGCGTGCACTTTAGCGTCTTTTAAGAATCGGTTCCGAGTGATTTCAGCGACATCAACGGCTGTGCTGATTGCATGGCCACGTGCCTTCAGTGTAACTTCCGTTCCGTTACCCATGTTAAAAGCGGTGATCACTGCCATGACATAATCCATTGGAGGCTTGTTTCCAACGTAAACTACATTCTGCTCTTTGCTAGCTTTGGAAGACGTTTTGCGGCTCTCAACCTTTTTTTCTTCTGCCGCTTCTTTGCTTTCAACTTCAGATTCTTCGCTTATATTTTGTTCCTTTTCTGACATACAATACACCTCCTTCTCCTAGATTTTCTTGTGCTACTCAATTCTGGAAACTGTTGGATTAAGCTTGCACTAACTCGCCAATCGCGAACCTGTTTCCAACTCGTGTTATTTTGAACTTGACTTGTTCCCCTTGCTTGGTGTTCGGCACAAATATGATGAATCCTTCGATTTTTGCGATGCCGTCGCCTCTTCTGCTTATGTCCTCGATTTTGGCTTCGTATTCCTTATCAACTTCAACAGGTTGATTCTGGTTGAATCCTGATCCTCTTCTTTCACCGTATGAATA
This sequence comes from Bathyarchaeia archaeon, assembly GCA_046538175.1. Lineage (GTDB taxonomy): Archaea > Thermoproteota > Bathyarchaeia > Bathyarchaeales > SOJC01 > JBKHJI01. Next base: position 1,436 of record JBKHJI010000081.1, read on the forward strand.
TGACATTCTATCACCTCACTTGATGTGTCAGCTAGATTTAGCCGGAAAAAAAGCAAAACCATCGTTACCGTTCTACCCTTTTCAGAAAGCGCCTAACTGCTACCCGTGTTACACCAGCCCGCCTTATTAACCTTCGTATGTACACTACGCTGTAGATAACAGTCTACTTTTTCTTGCTTCAGATGTCGTGTGTGCATGCTTTCCTTGGCGAAATAAAGAAGACAGAAGACAAACAATATTACATCTAGAACCAAGTGCTGCGAAACACTTTGTCATCGTTTTTGCCATTTAAGATAGGCAACTGTAAATAGTCTGCCATCTTCTAGGCGAATATTTTGAACGCTCACTAGTTCCTATCCATCTTTCCCTAAAACATTTAACTCGTTTTGGATGCCATCTATTACTAGTTTTCCTTCTGTTATAAGACGATTTGCGTGAACCCTTGTCTTTATTGGAAGCACTTTGTACTCCCACTCCATCAATTTAGTTACACCTCAAACACTAACAATGTTCAATGAAACAGTAAATATCTTTGCTTTGAATGCCATTTCTCTCTGCAGATGTTTTCAACCATGCGCACGTGCGTGAGCTTCGTTGTCTATTCTCTGCAGAAGTTCCATTATTTTTTTACCTTCTCTTTTTAGTTCTATTTTTGAGATGGTGTTTTGCATTGGGCAAAGGTTATCCACTACTATTCCTTCTTGTTGGCTGTAGATTACTGGATAAATTCGGCATCCCAACGGTCTATGTCTATAAATTTGGCAGCGACATTTTTCAATATCATAGAAAACGCAGAGTCCGCGGCGATTTTTCAGTCTGGCAAAGCCGTGCCTGTCGTATCCTACAAACTTCTGTCTGTCAAGCCCCAATCTTTCTAAACGTTCAATGTCTGTGTTAGAAAGCATCATTTCAGTTTTTTCACAGCATAGTCCACAATGCAAACAGTGCATGAGGAGATTTTACTCTCATCCTCTTTTAATGTTTTTATGGCGTGCACGATTTAATGAAAGGAACTTCTGACGCCACCTGTCCCGTATGTGCAAAAGGTTTTTACTCTAACGAGCCTAAAAAAGCATCACATGAGGGCTATAGACGCAAAGATTCTCGACGAACTAGAGATGCTTTACGGGGACAAAGACTGTTTCTACCCGCTTCGCGAGTGGTTTGGAACCGCAGAAGTACACTGGGCTAATCTGGAACGTCTCTTCATGGTTGCAGATTATGCAAAGAAGCACAATCCTTCTGTAGCTGAGAAGATAACTGTGTATAGTGGACGAATTGTTGACTTGTTTCATCAAGCCAAGGATTATGCTAGTGGGTGGGATTCCGAGCACAGAGAAAAACACAGACTTTCCACTGAGGATTATGTGGAGGCTACAGATGAGAGTTGGATGCACTGGATAAGTGGGCAGTTACCCAAGAAAAACTGCGATGTTTAATCTTGAAATTTGTGGAATTTCTGTACTCTGTTGTCTCAGAATCGTAGTGCCGCGTGCGTCCTTACCTTCTCTTCTGTTTCTTTCCGCCACGAGTTCTTCTCGTTTGATGACCCTTCGCTTTGTAACGGTGAGCACTCTCCTTGATCTTTCTATGGGAATCCTGTTCTCTACTCGTCTTCTGTCGTCTCTTTTCAACTGTCAATAGTGTCCTTTCTAGGAATAAACATGTTGTCGTGCGGGTCGGCTTCAAAACAAGCAAAGTGTTTCACGCATTTTCACCTTTTTTTGGGGTTCAGTGAGCTCTCTGCATCGCTAAATCAGGGAAAGTGCAGAAATGTTAGGATCAAGTAGCTTAACTATCTTGTTATAATGTTTTAGAAATTCTCGACCAGCTTTTGTTCTTTGATAGGTTACTTTTCCTGCTGCCACCTGTATCTGAATAAGATTACTTGACCTCAGCAAATTCAAGTATTGCCCTGATTGTTTTGAGCTCATATTACAATGAGACATAACATTCGTCCAACAGGCTGGCTCACGCAAACCCTTCAGAATCTCCGCTAGGATCTCGAATCTGCTACGGTTTCCATCGGACATGTTTCTCGTTCTTAACATGCTACACTACCTTTTAGGAATGCTTTTCCTCGCCATTTCTTTTTCCAACTTTCCCATCCCGTCTTCACGAGTTTTTCTCTAAACCTGGGGCTTTCAGCAACCCATTCTAGAAATGTCCAAAAACGTCCTTTGTCTCCCAGTCTTTCCGCCGGAGCCCCCATCTCCTTGCACCATCTTATGTAGCCCCGTTCAACCTTTTCTTGCAGTTCACCTGTAGCTTCAACTTCTTCCACCCTGAACCCCTGTTCTCTCAAGTGTCTACATATGCTAGAGAGAATGTATCCTGAGCGTACTTTGAAGGTGGTTTCTATGTCAGGCTGCATAACCTCAACGATTTTGTCGGCGATTTTCAACGTGTAATCCAAATATTTTTTGTCCTCGAAGTTAGGTGGCTGGAAGGATGAAATTGGGATCCTGCGTTCCATATATCTGGCGTCTGGGAGGTCAAGGTTGAAGGCGCCGACTACTACGCCTAATATGAGATCGCCCCATCCAGCACCATCAATTAGAATCACCTTTTTAGACATAGATTTTCACATCCATAATTATGCACGCTTTATCTAACACTCACTTCTTTGTTACTTTGAAGAAAAATTGGAAGTCGCGGAGCACATCTCGGGCGCGGTATCCTAAAATGCGTACGCGTGCCCATGACGAACGTAGGGAGCTTTTGTTTAAGAATCTATTTTTCATGGGCAACCCATGTTTCTACGGCTTCTTCGACAGCCTTTGATAGGTCGCCCTTTCTCCCGCCAAACCTCTCGATAGTCTTGAACCTGAGCTTCTTTTCCAGCTCATCCGAGAGCTCTACGCTGATTCTACCCATTTCAATTAGCACCAGCCATTAATTTTTTGTTTTTAGTTTTTTACACGATTCTCACGTGTCAGATGTACTTCCAATAAGCAAAATGCTTGATGCAATGTGTTACTTTCGGTTTTATTATCATTTTTCATCAACCTTTGATTTTGCATACGTATATTTTACGTATCTGCA
>JBKHJI010000021.1:0-19678 GCA_046538175.1 Bathyarchaeia archaeon
AGCCGCTGGAAATAATCGCCAATACTTTGAGGTTGTTCGGTGAAGGAACAAAGGTTTGTGTGGAAATCGTTTTGATGGCTACCGACGCTGGCTTGATACCAGCCGATAAAGAGGTTGTAGCCTTAGCAGGGTCAGGGAGAGGAGCAGACACTGCTCTGCTAATAAAGCCAGCAAACTCTAGCAGATTTTTCGAACTAGAAGTTAAAGAAGTCATCGCAAAACCTCGAAGCCTAGAATGAACATTATACCAATATGTGGCGAGGCACACCCTACCATTCAATAGTTTAGATACAAGGCGGATGTTCTAAACTGAGTTTTTAAATAAAGGCGGAGTGCATAATTATATAGCGATCTAAAAGAGGGAAAAGAATTGAAGTCTGCACGTGAATTTGTGATTATAACATTGGCAGCTTTTGGTTTGTGTTCTGTCTTCACGTTAGGTTACAGCGTGAGTATTCCTTCCATAACCCCTATTAGAGTGGTTCATTACGGCTTCCCTACGACATGGCTTGAAGCAAGAACAGATACTGTGCAGCCAACGGCAACACAATACACCATTTTATGGTTTGAGCTAATGCTTAACATCCTTCTTACTTTGGTGATTTCTCTGGCAATCGCCTTCATTGCTATGAGAGGCATATCTCATGAAAGGCAAGCCGACTCGACCGTTTGAAGAGGCTTTGTGGGGCAGGATTCTTATTGTCTCGTCAGTAGCTTATTTCACCAGACTCGCTGCATGTGGCATTCACGAATTTCTAGGACACGGTTTGTGGGCGTGGATTATGGGGGCGAAGAACGTCGAGGGCTATGTTTCTTGGCTAGGTTTTGGATGGTGCCGATGGAGCCCTGGGCTTAGCGGATTTGCTGGAGTTATAGCTATGGCTGGGGGTCTCATAAACACCTTCATCATAGGCGCTACGATTCTTGCATTTCTCCAGATTAGATCTAAAAAAGCTGGGTTCTACCTGAGGTTTACTCTTTTTTGGCTGGGGTATTGGGCCACCATAACTCAAGCCAGTTATTTAATATTGGGTGGGCTCACAGGATACGGTGATCCGGGGCAACTTAGTTATTTAACTGGCGTTCCACTTGGCTTTTTTTCATTCCTCGGCTTTGCGTTGTTCTTACTTGTCTATTATGTTAGCTCTGTGCTATTTCTTTCGGAAGTAAGCTGCTTGTTTCCAGAGTATAAACCGAAAACGTTGTTATTTGAATTTTGGCTAACGCTGCCGATACAAGTATGCGTATTTGCGGCTTCGCCGGAACATAACTTGTCTTTTGAGTTATTTCTCACATTGTCCATTGCTTCTGTGATTCCGAGTCTGCTTGCTCTGCCGCTTTTCAAACTCTTTAGACGAACAAAAACTGCGCGTAAAAATGGCGCCGGGGAAGGGATTTGAACCCCTGAGGGCCCAAGGCCCACCGGCTGACTGGCCCACTGAACTTTATGGATCTCGAGGCCGGCGCATTACCACTCTGCCACCCCGGCACCGTCAAAGGTCAAGAGACCATGTCGAGTCTAAAAGCATTTTCCCCTCTCATTCGTGTTTGCGTCCTGTCAGCGTTTGTAAAGCGTCTAAACAGTAAACATACGTGCCTGCAACGCCTTAAAGATAAAAGCAACAAGCTACAAACAGCCAGTGGAGGAACTTCCTCAATGCAGTTAACAAAAGAATTACTTAAGATAGACCCTGTAGCCACGCAGCAAAAAATCACCCGTTTTATAAAAGACTACATAACCAAAGCCGGATCCAAAGGCATAGTTCTAGGTGTTTCAGGAGGAATAGACAGCGCTACCGTTGCTACATTATGCACTTTAGCTGTAGGAGCTGCAAACGTTGTAGGTTTATATATGCCTGAAGAAGAAACCTATAACAAAACTGACTATAGACATGTGAGACAGCTTGCTAAAGAATTCCAGTTCCAGCTTAAAACCATCGACCTTACACAAATTTTAAACACGTTTTACCAAGTCATCCCAGATTACAGCCAAGAGGACAAGCTGAGCCGAGGTAACCTCAAAGCCCGAACTCGCATGCTCGTCTGGTACTACTATGCTAACCATCAAAATCTCATCGTAGCCGGTGGCAGCGACAAGAGCGAAACAATGATAGGTTACTTCACCAAATGGGGAGATGTTGCTGCAGACATTTCACCCATAATGGACCTCTACAAAACTCAAGTCCAACAACTCGCTCTTCATCTAGGCATACCACATGCAATAGCTAAGAAAGCACCAAGTCCAGCCCTGTGGCCAGACCAAACTGCAGAGCGAGAAATAGGTTTGAAATATGAAACCCTCGACTTGATCCTTTACGGTCTGGAACATTTCATGTCCGTTGAAGTCATCGCCCGACAGCTCAGTTTATCAACCAATACTGTGGCAAACATTAAAAGAAGATGGCTACAAACAGAACACAAAAGAAAAATGCCTCTAACCACCAAACTTGAATACCGAACAGTAAACCACGATTTCAGATTCGCCCATACCATAGAGATGACATAACATGAAAGAAGAGTTCAAAGCAGCCCTAGCACAATTCCCATGTAAAATCGGCAACAAATCACACAACATCAAAAAGATGGCAAAATTCGCCCATCAGGCCAAAAAACAGAAAGCCGACATCATCATCTTCCCAGAAATGTCTCTCATTGGCTACACCGTCCGAGATCTAGCCTACGAACTAGCCGAAGAAATCCCAGGCCCCTCGACTGAAAAAATCTTGAAAATAGCCAAGACAGAAAACCTCTACCTAGTCTACGGTATGGCAGAAAAAAGTGAAAAAGGAAAAGCCATACTCTACAACACGGCCATTCTAGTAGGACCCGAAGGCTACGTCGGCAAATACCGGAAGACGCATCTACCCACCCACAGCGTTTTCGAAGAAAAAAGATACTTCAGACCTGGATACCAGACATCTGTCTTCAAAACAAACTTGGGAAAAATCGGCCTAATCATCTGTTATGACATCTTCTTTCCAGAAATCACCCGCGTCCTCCGACTACAAGGAGCAAAAATCATAATCTGCATCTCAGCCTCTCCAGCAGTGAGAAAGAAGTTCTTCGAAACTCTAACCATCGCAAGAGCCATAGAAAACACGTGCTTCTTAGCTTACGTGAACCTTGTAGGCATAGAAAATGGCCTGCAATTCTGGGGAGGAAGTCGCCTCATAGGCCCTAGCGGCTCCATAATCACCCAACTGAAATACGACAAAGAAGACATTTCCTTCGGAACCATAAACTATGAAGATTTGAGGTCGGTAGAAGCATTTGTGCCCACCTTACGCGATTTAAGACCAGAACTATACGTTTTGCTGAAGGATTACTCAGAAAAACTGTGACATCACAAAAAGTGCAGAGAATCACATCAATGTGATGCTAGTGTGATGTGCAAGCAGCATATGCTTTAAGAAGACTAAATGCCAAATTTTTTGACAGCTCTCTCAATCCTATCCAACGCTTCATCAATATTCTCGTAAGAAGTGGCAAACGATAACCGTACGAAACCCTCGCCATATTTGCCAAAAGAAGAACCAGGTGTCACAATAACTTCAGCCTCTTTTAGGAGAGCCTCAGAAAAATCAGCGGATGGAAGTTTAAACGCTTTAATGTTTGGAAACGCATAGAATGCGCCTCTAGGAAGGAAACAATGAAAACCGCCGATTTCATCTAGGCGTTTGTAGACAAGTTTTCGTCGTTTGTCAAACTTTGAAACCATTTCGACCACAAATTCTTGAGGACCTTCCAAAGCCGCTGTCGCAGCATATTGCGCTGGACCATTAACGCAGGCTACAGTAAACTGTTGGACCAGAGACATTGAAGAGATCAAATCCTGAGACCCTAACGCGTAGCCGACGCGAAACCCTGTCATAGCATAGGTTTTAGAAAAAGAATTCACCACAATTGTTCTTTCTCGCATATCTGGGAACGTCGCCAAGCAATAATGTTTGGCATCATCGTAAACTATCTTTTCATAAACTTCGTCAGAAATCACAATCAAATCGTTCTCGGCCGCAAGTTTCGCCAACGCCGCCATTTCATCGTAGGTCAAAACAGATCCTGTCGGATTGTTGGGAGAATTAACTATTATCACACGTGACTTTTCAGTGATTAGTGACGTCACAGTCTCGATGTAGGACTTGAAACCGTCGTCTTCAAGTGTCGGCACTGAAACAGGTACCCCTCCCGCAAGCAAAACAGCAGGTTCGTAGCACACAAAGCCAGGGTCAGGTATCAGCACCTCGTCTCCGAGGTTTACAAAAGCAAACAAGGCAAGAGAAACCGCTTCAGTTGCGCCCACTGTGACTAGGATCTCATTTTCGGGGCTGTAGAAAAGTCCGTATTCTCGGCTAAATTTCTTAGCCAAGGCCTCACGCAGTTCTGGAATCCCGTTTGATGGAGTGTAGTGCGTCTTTCCTCCAGTTATCGCTTGCTTAGCCGCCTCTAAAACGTGCTTAGGCGGTGTAAAATCCGGTTCCCCTATGCCTAGGTTTATGAGGTTGGGCATGTGGTGCGTTAACGCAAAGAGTCGGCGAATTCCTGAAGGCTTGATATTTTCAAGTCTTTTAGCTTTTTTGCTACGCATTTGCAAGAGTTTATCCTCAACTTTCTTTAATTCGTCTAACATAAAATGTTTGCCTTTCCTAAATTCAAGACGCGCCTAGGCAACTTGGCTTTCAGAAAACTTATATCTGACCAGTATACAAAACTGTATCCAAATCACATATAAACGTGGAGGCATGTTTTGTCCTTCAAAAAAAACGCCCAAAACTGGCTAAAAGGCGCCCTAGACGACCCTATTGCAAAAATACTTGAACGAAATAGCAATTTGACTAAAATACAGCTAGAAACACTGTTAATAGACGTTTTAGCTGAAAATCTAGCCTCAAAGGAGCTAAAATACGAAGAAAAAGCCAAATTAAGACAAACAAAGGCGCCAATAAGCCGCGGATCCTTCAACAGAACACTAAAACAAGCCAAAAAAAACACAATACAATCCATATATACAATCCTTCTCTTAGGCTATTTCGGCATCTTAGAGGACTCAAGCCTAAGTCCTTACCTCGAAGTTGCAAACAAGCTAAAAGACTATACAGAAGCATATAGAAAGCTCTCAAACACACGCGAAGGAGAAAAAGAGAAAATTCAAGTAATAAATATGCTACGTGAAGAGCTTAAAACTATGCTCGATCAACTATCAAAACCATGGACTTCAAGATCGTGATATCACACGTCACATGTTAAGCGTGGGGCGGACATTTGTAATTCACAGGCCTATTTTTAAGCCTCTAAAACAGCTCTAACAACAAATTAACGCTTGGATAGGACTATTTTTCTAACACTTGCTAATTCACATCCAAACTCTCCGTTTATCTGTGACTTGTGACGTCACGCATATTGTGAGTACACCATAAACTTTAAGTCCTATTCCATTATTAATGTGATTTGAAGTGTGACGTCATACAAGTCACAGCATATCACGTGAAAGTCACAGGTGAGAAAGGGTGCGTGAAATATTCATTATGGGCGTTTTGTCGACACTTACTTTGGTAGCTGCATTTTTATACAGCAAGCGAATTGGTGAGGCCCACGCAAAATATCTTGAGGCTAAGAGGGTCATTGATGATATTATTTTGAGTTTTAATAGGCAGCTTCAGAAGCACGAAGACCAGCTGGAAGTTTCAGCTCGAAAGCTAAATGTTCTTTCCAGTTACGACGAAGCTCTTGGGGAATTATTTGAAAACCAGAAGAAAGAGGTTCAGGCGCTAACACAGAGATTCGAGGTTCTCTCGACTCTTGAAGAAGCGATCAAGCGGATTGATGCTCTAGAAAACGGTTTTGAAGAAGTTGCATCCATAAAAAACACTCTGTTGCAGAGGATTGTAGAAGTCGAGAAGAAGCTTCGCCACAGAGAGCCGGAAGCAAAAATTGAAGCAGTAATTCCGATAAAGCGAGAGAAGGCGTTGGAGCCTCTTACTGAAACCGAGCTCACCGTTCTTGAACTCCTCGCCAATGGAGGAAAGACTGCCCCGGAAATAAGAGCGCAAATAAAGCTCAGTAGGGAGCATACGGCGCGTTTGATGAAGAAGCTTTATGAGAAAGGCTATTTGGAGCGTAGCGCCAATAAGATCCCCTTCACCTACCGTTTGAAAGAAGAGATGCAGAAAATTTTGAAGAAACCCGAACCGAAGAGTTAGCTTAAGCTCAGGTTTTTGCCTGCATTTTGAAGCTTTTTCAAGTTTTCATCCATGGCGTCCAGAGTTTTAGATGGTGCCAAGTTATAATTCGCCTGTTCCCTAAGCCCCAAGTATTCTGGATAATGTGTTACTTTCACCGGAACTGCAAATCTAATCTTAGGCTCAGAGATTAGCAAGGCTTCACCTATGTCCAACATTTTTACCTCAGTATCGCTATATTCGAGGTAAGGTGTGTTTTTAGTTAGAAAGTCTCTGTCAATTTTTAGTTCGGTTTTCATGATGACTTTGGTCCAAAGCTCGGCGAAGACGTCGGGGTTAACCCTAGAAGGCCGGGGAGTTACAGCGTTTAGCCCCACGCGATATTTCCGGTAGGTTAAAGCGATGGCTGAGAATATTGTTTTAGGTCTAGTTGCATCGAGAAACTCGTGAGCTTCTTCAAGAGTTATAAGCAAAGCAGGCAACTTCTGCCATTCTTCATAACGTTCTTCCCACAATCGTTTGTAGTAATTTGCCACTCCCGTGGCTGTGAGGCAAACAATTCTATGCTGTTCCTCAGAACTTATCCCTGAAATGTCTACTAAACAGGTAACCCCTTTAGATATGTTTTGAACAACATCATCTATAAAGCTGTAACTGGAAGGTGGAAAAAGCATCGGATCGAGGGTTAGCAATTTGCTCATCAACGCTTCTATCACTGTCTTGTTGCTATAGCCCGATATTCCTGCAATCGCTTTATGCCCTTTGACAACATGGGCTTCACAGGCTTCTTCGATCCATTTACTCCCCAACCGCCTATACAACTCTTTAGCAAGGCGATACTGTGGATACCCGATTTCTGGAAAAAGGGTCTGCAGTTTCCAAGGGAGGAGTGTATGTAAACCTATCCGCATTTTATCCGTCTTAGTGGTATAGAAGTTAACGCAGCTATGGAAGAGAGGATGATCTCTCAGGCCTTTGCCTCCAATTTCCTTTCCTTCCAAAAGTTGACCAGCAAAATCAAAGATTAGCCCAGCAGTTTTCGGGCTATGATCAACTAGCTGTGCATTTATTAGAAGTTCGGTGTTGGTTTTCCCTGAACCGGTCATGCCAAACATGCCCATCATCCGCGGGATGGCATCAACGTTTATGCCTACAGAGCCTAACACTTGCTCGCCAGATCGTAGCTGGCCTATCTCCAACTCTCCAGCAAGTTTCAACACATTTGCGTCTTCTGCAGTAGTGCAATAGACCTTGTCCATATAATCAGGGTTGAATGTGGGAGACCGAAGTTTTCGCTTTTTCCTTTCGAGAAAAAGAATCGCTTCAATGTTCTTGTAACACGAATAGGGCCCGAAATTTTCTTTTCCTTCTGCCTCACGCAGTTGTTCGCCGGTCTCCAACGTAGATTTGCTGTGGGCATCCACAACTCGAGCGTAAAAACTATTGGCCCCCGAGTTTATTCGAACTATTTGCCCAAAAGAAAGACCACTGTCTTTGTTTAAAAAGAAAGATATTTTGTCACCTTTCACCTCGCAGATAGAACCCAAATGACTAGGCATGTTCAATCCGCTCCCACTTGAAAGCATATTTTACACCGTGCAGTTCGTCTGCAAAATTGCATGCCATTTCCTCTTGGCGAAGTACATCAAGAAGCCCAGCAGTTGCCAAGACTTCTTCAACTTGAACGTGATATTGAAGCAGCTTAGTCTCAGAAACGCTTGAAAAGTCATGTGCCAACCATAGCACGACTGGGTAACCTAAGCAACGGGGATCTTCGCAAATAATGAAGAGAGGCGAAAGCAACGTGGGCACATCATGTTGAGTAGTTAAATAACTCATTATATCACAACGAAAGGCACGAGGACTGGCTTCAGACAGTTTTACGATAGATATGTCGCCGTATAGGTGTTCATGGATATTCGCCTTCTTAACTGGATAGTATACCCAACACCCTTCACGGGCAAGCATGTACGTCGCAGCAATAAGGTCGCGGCCTTTCTCATCTCGAAGAGTAGGAGATTGCTTACTTATAGCAAGAAGCTTCACTCCTCTTTTCTCACACTTTTCATAAAGCATAACGTTGAATTTTCTCTCCCCGCCGAAATAGCTTGCACCGTCCAAAAGAACGTAATCGTTTTCATCTGCCTTAGGAATCAAGTCTAAAGCCATTTCGCTCTCTAGTTGAAGCCGTGTTTCCTGCAGAATTTTGCGACGTACATAGGCGTCCCCCCGTATAGTGCGTATTCTTTCCTTAAAACCCCAGTCTACATCCCGTTGTCTAACCGTAGCGTACGCAACTCGCAGAATATATATGCCCCAGTTGTTTGCTCTCTTCAAAGTCCTAGTAGAACAATCTACTGCAAAAAAATGTACGCCGCACGTTTCTATTTTTTTAAGGCGGAACAAGTTCGTTGGAGTAGGTTTGACACTTATCGAAGGCTCTTCTTTCACGTCTATATATGCAGACGCTTGTCCTTTTTCGATGTAGTTTTTCAGAATCCCCTTCATCTCAACGTAGTCTGCTTTAACTTCTTTATTCATTTGCTAAGCTTCCAGATATTTGTTCGATGTCCCAACTGTAAAATAATTCTTTCCAACAATTTTGTTTATTTATTTTCTACAATTCGTATACATTTTGCGCCAGTTTTGTGATCATTCTATATGTTCTGTTGTTCCCACGCCCCCTCTTAGTAAGGAACCCTCGGTTTTCCATTCTTGCCAAATAAGTAGAAACCGTGCTGAGAGAAATGGCTTCGTTAAATTCCTTCTCATAAGCAAGGAGGATATCTCTAGAGGAAAACCAAGTAAAGGAAAAGCTTTTTTTGATAATTAATTTAGCTTTGTCAAATTTTGACATGTTGGTTAGCTGAGCCGTTGATTCTTGTGAGTTATGTACGCCGCTAAGTAGTTCAACAATATCTAGTAAGGATAAAGTTTTCTCCCGGGTTATCTTACCTTCAATAGCTATGGTGTAACGATTACCCTCTTCATCAAAAACTTCCATTCGTAATTTCTTCGCCGGCATCGTTCACACCAAATGAGAGTTTGACAAGTTATACTTCACAAGTTATAGCTGTTGTGGAACTTAGTAAATTTGAAAACAAACCAGAAATGGCGGCGTATAGGTAAAAGAAGCCATTTTTACATTTTCTTTGGTTAACAGCATTCACAGCTATCCTTACACAGAAAATCGAAAAAACTCCAAACATCATTACAATCTCCAAAGGAAACTCAGGGGTCTCCCTTTTACACTGCAGTAGTCATAAAAAAGCCAATAAACTCTAAATTATCGCTAGAAAGTTCTATACTGATTTAAATTTCACAGGAACTTCACAAATGTTAAATATACACATGTAAGCCCAACCCCTTTGTGTCCACTGCAGCAGTTTATTTAAAATCAGTATTCACTTTCCGTATTCTCAAAAGCTTTTGAAGCTTAGAGTATTCACTCTAAATAAGTTTACAAATAATTTTAAACTTAAATATTTACGTTAACCTATTAGAGTATATTTCTAATCATAGAAATCACCAACACTACATTTCACCTAGAGTTTCTACAAGAAATCTAGGGGTGGGCGACTAGGCTGTTTTATCTCTCCAGAAAGTTTTCAGAGCAATAATTTCTAATAATATACCTTATTAATTCTAGAGTAAGTTTTTATTTTTTTGTAGGAAAGGCTTTATCTTTTCCAGTCGAAATCGAGGCTTTACGAATGCATTTGCTGAAGGGAGATTATTAACATGGGAAATAAGGATATCCTTGATACGGTCTTTGAACATTTTATCAATAGTGCAGGTTTTTTTAAGGATAGAAATGTACTTCGCCACGACTACATCCCTGAGAAGCTACCGCATCGTGAAGATCAAATAAGGCACTTGGGTATGATTTTGGCACCGCTTTTAAAAGCAGAGAGATGCTCTAATCTCTTTATTTACGGTAAACCAGGCACTGGTAAAACCGCCGTTATTAAGTACGTGCTAAATCGATTGGAGCAAAAAGCAGCAGAATTTAACGCTCCAGTTAAGGTTGCCTATGTAAATTGTCGCTTAGAAGGCACAGAATACCGTGTTTTTACAAACTTATGCGATGCCCTAGATATTCGCGTTCCCTTTACTGGGCTCGCTGTGGGCGAAGTCTTTGGTCGTTTCAAAAAAAGTTTGAAGGCTCAAAAACTGGCGCTTATTGTTGTCTTAGACGAGCTTGATGAACTAATAAAAACCAGAGGGAACGTGCTTTTGTACGAACTAACCAGAGTTAACGAGGCTCTTCGCAACAGCACGGTGTCTATTATCGGAATTTCGAATGACTTACGCTTCAAAGAGTTGTTGGAGCCGCGTGTTTTAAGCACTTTAAGTGAAGAAGAAGTGGTCTTTACCCCATATGACGCCGCTGAAATTCAAGATATTTTGTGGGAGCGTGCAAGTTTAGCTTTCTGTGACGGATTGTTGCTAGAAGGTGCTGTAAGCTTGTGTGCAGCTTTGGCTGCAGCTGAACATGGGGACGCGAGACGAGCATTGGACTTGTTGCGTGTGGCGGGTGAAGTGGCAGAAAGAGATGGTGCAAGAGAGATTGCTGAGGATCACGTTAGAGCCGCTGAGAAGAGAATTGAACATGATCGCGTAACTGATGCTTTGGCAAATCTGACACTACATTCAAAATTCGTTCTTTATAGTGTATATTTGTTAGGGCGGGCTAATATTTACTCGGCTATCACGGGTGACATATACGAAGTGTATAGTGAGCTATGTGAGGAAATTGGGGTCTCGCCGTTGACGCAAAGACGCGTGAGTGGTCTTATAAGTGAGCTTGATGCCACAGGGCTTCTGAATTCAAGGGTTATCAGTAGAGGCCGTTACGGGCGCACTAAGAAAATTAGCCTTGCAATACCGCGAAATCCAATAAATACAGTATATGCACAAGATGACCATTTGAGGGAGTTAGCTAACTTCACGCCAAAATGCCTGAAACTAAGACTCGGTAAAACCTAACTGAAATCTATAGGTATGACACTAAGTGTCTGCAAATTCACAACTGGAATGATGCCCGGTGTCGGTTCTAAGCCCAGATTCTTTTGATAACTAGTTTGCTTCTGCCAAGCGCCCGAGTTGACCATAAGCGTACCTCTATAAAATTCATGTTTCATTACATGCACATGACCTGCATGGAAAACGTCTGGAACGTGGTCTATAACCAGCCAGTCCCTTTTCTCCGGTGCTATGGAGGTGCGTTGACCGTAAGTAGGTGCTAAATGTCTCCCCTGTAGCAACAAACGCATAGCGTTTTCTGGTGAGTGATAATCCATACCCGCCGCGGTTGCTAAGACATCATCTAGACTCCGCCCATGATATATGAGAAATTCTACGCCATGGATGCTTACACTTGTCGGGTTGCCTAACGACAAAATGCTTCGTGTCTCATAGAGCGGTTCAGCATATTCTTTTGGGATGGCAGGCTGGGGCAACGCCTTCCTTGAGGCATCGTGGTTTCCAGGTATTATTACTAATTCAATATAATCTGGGATTTGCTCGATAAATTTGGCTGCTAGTTCATACTGCTTGAAAACGTCATGTATAGTTAGTTCCTTAATTTGGTTCGGGTAGATGCCTATGCCGTCTACAACATCCCCTGCAACTAGAACATATTTCACAAGGCTAGCGATCTCCTTTAATTTCCCATCTCCATATTTTCCGTTAAGCCAAAGTAAAAAGCGGTTGAACTCTTCTCTCATAAACTCTTTGCTTCCTATATGAAGATCAGATATAAGAGCAACATAGATTTCTTCATCTGCGCCATGAAGTTTTTTTTGAGGGATGTCCGGGAAAAAGATGTCTTCGACAATTAACAAATTTTTCCGACTTTTTGATAGACTGAGACACACAACTTGATCGGGTAGTAAGGATTTCGCTTTCTCCAAAAGCCCTTGGGAAGCATTTTGAGGGATGAGCGCTGTAGCACTAGTTTCCAAATCCTCAATTCTCCAGAAGATGCCATATTTTGATTCACGCATATCTGTAACCATACAGAAAATCTTGACTTTTGCCTTTGGCGCCACTTGAAATGCCCCTCTTATCGACATGGCGTTTCTAGAGTCCATTCGTTGCCGGAGAAGTTTCCTCACTCGGTTAAAGCGATCTTGAAAGTATTCTAAATATCCTTCAATTGAGCCAATAGCGCATATTTTGTCGGTTGGATCTTCCAATACTTTTAGATCTGTCTGTATATCTTTTGCATGTGGGTACTGTGCTCGCTTAGATTTCTTTGTTGGTATAACGGGTTCTTGCATAAAAGGAATGGAAGGCTGGGGGGTTTCCACAATTTCGGATAGGCTTTCCTTTGCCGTTGCCTCCAGAAAGTCCTTGCTTATAACTGAAGACTTTTCTTCAAGGCTTGCCAATCTTTTCAGAGTAACTTCAACAAGTTTCACCGGATCTTCCGTCTTTGAGAGTGCTGTAAGAAGATTGAATGCTTCCTTATCAAAATGATATCCTGCGGCGAGTGAGACAAAAATTGCTTGTTGCACTTTGTTTTGTTGTTGTTCACGCAATCTTAAGACGCCTCCAATCTTTTCTTATGAGCATTACGCTACAGCTTTTTTCTAACACCAATTCTTTCAGTCTTTCCACACATAAGGAGATAAACTATTAGACATAGGGTTATCGGCTCAATTTCGTCAACAGTCAGAGTTCGTATCACCGCTTCCCCTTTTAAACCTATTTGCCAAGTCTGAGTTTTCTAGCCTTTTCTCGACACCGCAAGAACTTCCTAGTTTATGCATGATGAACTTCGATGACGTTTAGTTAGTTTCAACATATTAGTTATTATCATGCACGAAGAGGCCCTCATGAGATCAATGAGTGAAGAAAAGGTCAGAAAAACTATCTTTTGTCATCTTTTATCTGTATCGCGCATTACACTGATCTTAAAAAGTGGTAAAGGTGCACCTATTCCAGAAATGTGGGGCCAATATTTGCTGTCGAATTTATTATTGCCTCGTCTTCATATAACTGATCTGTGTAGGTTTACTGTTCTCCCAACAAACCTAGCCTGTTAGATTTTTGGCAGCCGCTACCAAATCTATGCCTATTATTATTTCTTTTTCAGATTCTATTTTTGTGATCCATGTTTATATATTGCTTTTTTGTTTAGACCTTCTAATGAATGCTTTGAGGTGGCACCATGGAGCTTCGTAAAATTCAACGTACCCATAGTGGTACTTTTTTTGTTTCTTTACCTAAAGATTGGGCGGAACGTGTTGGGCTTGACAAAGGAGCGGTTCTAGCGATTTCAGAGTCTGTTGATGGACTATTGTGCCTAGATCCTCAATATGACGCCGAGCGTAAACTCTTAAGTGTTGTGTTGAAACCATCTACCTATCTAGACAGAGAGATTGTGGGCAAATATTTGCTTGGCTACGACGTTATTCGTGTCGAAGCTAAAGCCAGTATTTCTCCTGAGGAACGAGCATTAATTAAAAAAGCATCCAGCCGCCTCGTGGGCTTGGAGATAGTTGAGGAAGATTATGCGTGTATTGTATTGCAGTGTTTGCTTGAACCTGCAGTTTTTCCACCTGAGAAGATTTTGAAGCGTGAATATAATATTGTTTCTGGTATGCACCGAGATGCAGTGCGTGCGTTTCTCGAGGGCGACGTACATTTGGCCAAAAACGTGGTTGCTCGTGACGACGAGGTGAATAGACTTTATTTTCTTCTTGTGCGCATTTTGCGAACTATAGTTCAAAATCCAAGTTTGAGTAAAAAATTGGAGGTTCGCTCTATAGATTGTCTTGATCATCGCATGTGTGCAAGTCTGGTCGAGACTATGGGAGACAGAGCTGTAGAAATCGCCTGTAAAGCCTTAGCATTGATGGACACAAAGATTTCTAAAGAGATTTCTCAATCGATCGGTAAGTTCCACTCGATGGTTTTTGAGGCTCAAGAAAAGGCAGTGAAAGCTTTTTTGGGGCATGACGTTGTTTCAGCAGAGGAAGTTCGGGATGAACGGAAGAAGATGGAGAACATGCTTCACGAAATCGAATCTGCGGCAAAAGAGCAGTCTACAGAGATCGTTCCCCTCATCTTAGCTGCAACATCTTCCATCTACCGTATCTTTGATCATAGTGTAGACATTGCAGATCTGGTCATGCCAAAAGAAATTTGAAGGGTTTGTGCAAAGAGCTTTTGGGTAAATATTTAAGGAGAGCTAGAGATTAAAGGATGGAGGTTGAGTACATGGGCAGAAGGCGGAGAAAAGTCGTTCGTATTCCGAGGAAACGTTTGCCGCAAGTTTTTCTCTGTCCTCAATGTGGGAAAGAAGCCATACGGGTTGAACTTGTGAAGAACGATGAAAAGGCTTTAGTGCGCTGCGGTGGCTGTGGTTTGACCGATGAATTGCCTATTAAACAATCCTATAAAGAGATTGATGTTTATTGCAAATTTACTGACAAATATTATACTTCTAGGAAAACTTCAGAAGCTACGGCGACTTCATAGTAAGGGTTTCAGATGGTTGGCAACGTAGAAAGCTACATGCTTAAACACATTCGAGAAAAAGGGGCAATTCACATAACTCTTATTGATCCTGAAAAAGTGACTTCTCCCTTAGCATCTCGTTTAGCTAAAAAAGCCGAGGAGTACAAAACAACTGCCATTATGGTTGGTGGTTCCACAGCTAACTCTACAACGCGCCTAAACGATGTTATAAGGGCTATAAAGCGAACAGTTAAAATCCCCGTAATTTTGTTCCCTAATAACGTAACTGGAATAAGCAAGTATGCTGACGCGATCTGGTTTATGTCTCTTTTAAACTCAGTTGATCCTTACTTTCTTGTTGGAGCCCAAATTTTAGGGGCCCCCATAATTAAGAAATATGATCTAGAAGCTCTCCCCCTGGGCTACATCGTTGTGGGCGAAGGCGGCACTGCTGGAATTGTCGGAAGAGCCGTTCCGATTCCTTATGCAAAGCCAGAGCTCGCGGCCGTGCATGCATTGACCGCACAATATTTTGGTATGAGATTTGCCTATTTGGAGGCTGGATCAGGGGCAAGTCAGCCTATCCCTCCAAATATGATAAAAATAGTAAAGCACACCGTAAACATTCCTCTGATAGTTGGTGGCGGAATTCGTACCAGTGATCAAGCTAGAACAGCTGTTACAGCTGGTGCTGACATTGTGGTGACTGGTAACGTAACTGAGGCTGGAATTAGGAACGACTTCAAAAAACTCGTGGCAACAGTTAGCGAGTGCTAGAAAGTCTAGATAGTAGGATAAACAAATTGTTGTTCATAAATAATATGTTGGCGTGTACTTAAAGAGCGCTTTTAAGCTTGTTTATGTCAGAAAAGCCAAAATACACGCTCGTAGTTGCAGTTATTGGGCGAATTTCTTGGGCATAAAGATGAGCAAGCAATATCAAAGATATGTGCGTTCCATAGAAAATCAGTTACAAACACTCTATGAGTTGGCTGGAAAAGCACGAGAAAAGGGATTAGATCCAACGCTGAACACAGAATCGGAAATTGCCCAAGATCTTGCAGCGCTTGTGGAAGGTTTAGTAGGGCCTCAGGGGGTTGCAGAAAGCATAAGGATGCTTAGCGAAAAGCTTCCGCGCGAGGAGCTTGCTTTCAAAATCGCTGAAGAAATTGTCTACGGCAAATTTGGTCATATGGCAACTCACCATGCCGCTGAACAGGCGGTTCGAACCTCCCTTGCCATATTGACAGAAGGCATCACGGCAGCTCCTCTGCAAGGGGTGGCTAAAGTTGACATAAAAACCAACTTGGACCAAACAAAATATCTAGCAATATATTACGCGGGGCCGATTCGTTCTGCTGGGGGGACAGATCAAGCCTTAACGCTGGTTATAGGCGATTTTGTGCGCCGCCTTCTAGGTTTAGATCGTTACAAACCTACAGAAGAAGAAATAAGCCGTTTTATTGAAGAGATGCGACTCTTTGAACGGAGCATCGGTCGATTTCAATATCACGTTACCGATGAGCAACTTCGAACGGCTTTAGAATCCATACCTGTAGAAGTTACAGGCACAGAATCTAACCCAGTTGAAGTGCAGTCCTACCGCAATTTACCTAGAATCGAAACAAATCGAGTACGTGGGGGTGCTTTGCGCGTAATAAATGACGGAGTAATCGGTCGTGCAGCGAAAGTTTTTACGATTGTTGAAAAACTAGGCATTGAGGGTTGGAACTGGCTGAAACATATTGGTACTGCAAAGGGAAGGGAAGATAAAGAAAAATCCGCCAGTTTTATGGAGGACATAATTGCTGGGCGACCTATTTTCTCATTTCCGTCGCAACCAGGTGGATTCCGCCTCCGTTATGGGCGATCTAGAAACTCTGGTCTAGCTGCCGTGGGGATACATCCCTTGACGATGTTAACCCTCAACGAGTTTCTGGCAGGTGGCACGCAAGTTCGTATCGAGCTACCCGGCAAAGGCGGAATAGTCATGCCTGTAGACGCCATTGAGCCGCCAATCGTATTGTTAAAAGACGGCACTGTGATTCGGGTTTCAAGTCAAAATCTCTTACAAACAAAACCCAAAATTGAAAAAATCCTCTTTTTGGGTGACTTGCTGATTAGTTTCGGCGACTTCCTCTACAACAATAGACAGCTTTGTCCTTCAGGTTATACAGAGGAGTGGTGGAGGGAAGAACTGAAATCGACGATAAAGGAGAATTTTGGCGATGACTTGAAGAGAGTGGCACATGTTTCATCTGTTTCAACACTACAGTTAGATGCCTTTCTTTCGGATCCTTTTCACAACAGACCAAATGTAGAAGACGCATTCGCTATCGCTCAAAATCTGCATATCCCTCTACATCCTCGTTACACCTTCTTCTGGTCAAACATAACTACTGCAGAATTGCTGAAATTACGGCGATGGTTGCTTAGTTCTCAGGTCCGGCGAGACGAAGAACAAATATTTCGGATAATTGGCGATTTAAAGACTGAAATTAAAGAAATTCTCGAGCGTCTATGCCTTCCTCACAAGATTGCTGAACAGCAAATTGTTATAGACGGTGATGAAGCTTTTGTATTGGACGCTTGCCTTAACATAGATTCGCCTAAAGCCACAGTGGAAGCAACGACTCCCATTTTAGAGGCTCTAACGAATCTCTCTGGAATTACTGTGCGAGCCAAAGCCCCTACGATGGTAGGAGCGCGTATGGGGCGACCTGAAAAGGCAAAGAGGCGAGAAATGAGACCGCGTGTCCATCTTCTATTTCCAGTGGGGTTAGCTGGTGGGAAGCAGCGAGATTTGACCGTAGCGGCGCAAAAAGGACTGATTCGTGTAGATTTGGTGAAAAGAGTCTGTCCAAACTGCCAAAAACCAACTTTAACCACTAAATGTCTTTCATGTCAGACTGAAACCGTTGTCGAGAAAATATGCCCTCGATGCGGCAGAAGAATTGAGGAGAATGTTTGCCCAATTTGCAAGGTTCCTTTCCAAGCCTTTCAACGGCAAGAATTAGACTTGAAAACTATGCTTCTCGACGTTTGTCACCAACTAGGAGTTAATCAGCCTCTAATTATTAAGGGCGTAAGGGGGCTCTCAAACGAGCATAAAATTGCTGAAATCGTAGAGAAGGGCGTTCTTCGGGCCAAAGAAGACTTGTCAGTGTATAAGGACGGAACAATAAGGTTTGACGCCACAAACGCCCCTTTAACTCATTTCAAACCTGCTGAAATAGGAGTTTCATTAGAGAAACTGAGAGAGTTAGGATATACTATGGATCTTATGGGGCTGTCTCTAACAAACGCTGAACAAATTCTTGAACTGAAAGCGCAAGATGTTGTCATTCCTCAGAAAAGTGCACAATATTTTGTCCGTGTGGCGAATTTTATTGATCAACTTCTTGAAAAAGTCTACACGCTCCCCAAATTCTACAACGTGAAAGAAGCCGAAGATTTAGTGGGTCACCTCGTTGTGGGTTTGGCTCCTCACACTTCTGTAGGGATTCTAGGTCGCATCGTGGGGTTCACTAAGCTCAACGTTTGTTACGCTCATCCTCTGTGGCATTCTGCTAAACGTCGTGATTGTGACGGAGACGAAGACGCTTTGATGCTGGCTCTTGACACTTTGATAAACTTTTCAAGAGCTTATTTACCTTCTCAGATTGGCGGCATAATGGATGCCCCTCTGTTCATCATCCCTATTGTCAACCCTAAGGAAGTGCAGCGCCAAGCCCACGAGTTTGATATTGCTTTTCGTTACCCTTTGGAGTTTTATACTCTAACATTAGAAAAAGCCGATCCTTGGAAAGTAACAAACCTCGTTGACTTGCTGACAAACAGAGTGGGAACCGAAGCACAATTTGAAGGCTTCGGCTATACTACCCCGATCTCAAACATCAACAATGGAAATCGCCAAAGCATGTACAAAAAACTTAAGAAAATGACCGATAAACTAAATGGCCAGCTGGAACTCGCTGAAAAAATCCAAGCTGTCGACGCCAAAAAAGTGGCGCTAAAAGTCTTGACCACACATTTTCTCAGAGACATTTCTGGAAACCTACGCGCGTTCTCAACTCAGGGCTTCCGCTGTAAGCTCTGCAACAAACGTTTCCGCCGCATTCCGCTTAAAGGAAAATGCTTAGAGTGTGGCGGGCCTTTGTCACTAACAGTATATCGAGGCGGAATAGAAAAATACGTGGGCGCCGCGAGACATTTAGTTGAAAAATACGAGCTGCCCAAATACTACCTTCAGCGTCTTGCACTGGTGGAAGCAGAGATTACCACCTTATTTGAGGGTAAGAAGCCTCGACAAATTAGCCTTGCCGACTTTACCTAAACTTTTTTTGTCTGAACTGTAGAGAAGTAAACGATGGCCATGGCAAAGTTGATTTTTCACCCCAACGCCTATTTGAACGAAACACGAAACATCAAACAAGGCCTGGCATCCCGCACTAAAATCCTAAAAACTCTTGAAAAAACCGTTGCCACTGCAAAAACCATAGCCAACGAAACACGATTAAATTATAGTGTAGTTCTCCATCATCTACACCTTTTAGATGCTGAGAAAATTGTTACGCGCAAAACGTATAGGCGACCCTATGTTTGGGAGCTGACAGGGGTGGGGCAGCAACGTTTGAATGCTTAATGTTTGAATGTTCTGAAGATGCATTTGCATGGTGAATGTTGGCATTTCGGGCAGCGATCGGCGTATTTCCTCAGTGCAGCCTTCTCCAAGTCCACGTCTAGAATATTAGCTAGGGACGCAAGCCAAGCGATGACGTCTGCAAATTCATCTTCCAAAGCTCTTTTCTCAGCATTTCCCATGGCTACGCCAAGTTCTTCAACCTCCCCTGTAAGCCATTTATACGTTCCTTCCGCCCCTCGTTGGGAGTCTTTATGGAAGTAAATGCGACGCATCATGGTCTGAAACTCTTGTATTGAAGTCACAATTGTCCCTCAAGCTCAAACTATATTAAAGAAAAAATAGTAAAGAGCTTTTGCTTCTTCTTGGCAGTGTGGACCATTTCAACTCA
>JBKHJI010000022.1:0-19643 GCA_046538175.1 Bathyarchaeia archaeon
TAGTGTTATGATCAACTGGAGAAGGCCCAAACTTAAATACCGATCAGACATTGCGGAAGACAGTTTACGTCGTTGATAATTAAATCAGGGGCTTCCTGTTCCAATTCTTCTTTTTCAAACACCCCTGAGAGAACAGCAACCGATTTCGCTCCCGCAGTTTTGGCGGCTTTAATGTCAACTCCAGAATCACTAACCACAACACAGTCACGAGTAGCCACTTGAAGTTGATTTGCCGCTCTGAGAATAGGGTCAGGAGAAGGAGTAGGCTTCTCAACCTCTAACCCTGTCACAACCGCGGTGAAATATTGGTCGATACGTAAGCGTTTCAGTTCTTGTTCAACCAACTTCTTAAGAGTCTGCCGCCGCGTGATGAGAGCGAGGAGAAAAACTGCAGAAAGCCTCCGAAGAGTTTCGTCAACGTCGGGTAACAATCGAGTTTTACTCGGCGCTACATAATAGAAAGACTGCAGAAATGTTGTTAGAAACTTCTCTGTTAAATCCTTGTCCACGCCCATTTTTGCCAAAAAACCGTTGAGGGGAAGATTACGCTGTAAACATCGAACTATCTCCAATCCAGCACTGTCAGAGCTTTTACTATGTCCAATTGCAGAAAAGGCAGCCTTTGCTGCTTCCTCAAAAACCTGCATAGAATCAACAATCGTTCCATCCAAGTCGATGAGCAACGCTTTTGCTTTCAGCTTTCGCTCAACCATTACTCGTCCACCTTCTTTCTCCAAGGTAATTCTTAACAAACCCTTATAACTTTCCAAACAAGATAAGCAATCACAAGTCTAAACGAGTCACCAAAGATACAGCAACAAATCATAAACTAGTATCACCCAAAGATTTTCAATCTATCTATATTTGATCAAACAAAATTTAATGCTTATATTTCACAATTAATTCAAAGAATATGACAAGCAAACCAGTTGTTAATATTAGTTCAGCTTTTTAACACGACGACCATAAAACTTCCTAAAAAGAAAAGCAGAATCGGAGGCATGTCCAAACAATGGAAAAGGCGCCGCCGATAGGACTCGAATAAGAGATCGGTGGAGAAAAGCCTCCCGCAAACTCCCTTTTTTTACGTAAATTCTGCTATGGCACTTGCTAGCATCAATAGCGTGCACTTAAAAGAACGGAGGCTAAAAAAGTTACGAAGTGCATGTGCTTATTTCTTGTTCTTCCTGAATCTTTTTGGGAGTTCAGCTTTGGAATTTCGATTATATTTGCGCTTGTTCTTCATTTCTCCACTTTCCCTATGTTCTTCACGCCCTCTCCCCAAACTATCGTATAAACATTTGCTTTTACACATGTTTTGCACGCGCATCCACTGTCCTCCCCAAAGAAAAGGCAAACTTTTGTTTGTAGATCCGCCAAAGAACTGGTTGTCTGAGCTTGTTATTGGGTGTGAACGAATTTGCAGGTAAACCGAGGCTCTCTGGCAGGTTTAAGTGTAAAACCGCGTTTTTAAGGGTGGCAGCTACTGATGCCTCACTTATTATCTTTGAAATGGAGTAATCGAAATGGAGAGTGATTATTTGAAAGGATCTCAAACACGCCGTCGCCGTCAGCATCCACCAAGACAGTAACGCCTTCCTCACCCAGAGAAAGAGCACCCCAATCGATAGTATATCTGTGGATAGTGTTGACTGATGTTGGAATGTCTGTGGCGCCGCCGGTAGGACTCGAACCTACGACCGACTGGTTAACAGCCTCGGCCTTTGATAAAGCTCTACCAAAGTCAGCCGCTCTACCGAGCTGAGCTACGGCGGCACGTGACGACTATTCTCACGAAGATAGAGATATTTAAGTCTTCATAGAGGTAGCAACAAGTTTAGAAGTAAACACATCTCGGTCAATCAGCATGGACACGAATTCTGGAAGTGTAAAAACGCAAAAGCAAAATTAGAAGCCTCACGAGTTGTCTTGACTTCAAGGATTCGTTGACGCATAGGTTATGAGTTAGCCTCGGTCAGACTGGGGCATGTGTAGCATCTCAGTGGGCAGGGCTTAGAAGGGAGCAAAATATTAAACAGAAAATCCTTAAATCAGATAGCAGACGGATTAGTGGTTGAAGGGGGCCCGTAGCTCAGCACGGTTAGAGCGCCAGGCTCATAACCTGTTGGTCAAGGGTTCAAATCCCTTCGGGCCCACCAAAAATTTATGTATTATTTGAGTGATAAAGACGGCGCTGAAAAACTCGTTGGACATGAATACTTTGAAACGTGAATATCCCGAGTGCCCTGTAGTGGGTGTCGGTGCGGTGGCTGTTTGTGAGGGAAAGATCTTGTTAGTTAAACGGGGTTCTGAGCCGGGAAAACATAAGTGGAGCATTGCTGGAGGCCTCGTTGAGCTTGGCGAAAAGATACAAGACACAGTAATTCGGGAGGTAAAAGAGGAGAGCAATTTGGATGTGGAGGCTCATAGTTTAATCGATGTTGTGGATAATTTAGAGTTGGATGAGAATGGTGGGTTGCGTTACCATTTTGTCATTCTTGATTTTTTTGTCCGTTTGAAAGCGGGCTTGCTTCGTGCT
This sequence comes from Bathyarchaeia archaeon, assembly GCA_046538175.1. GTDB lineage: Archaea > Thermoproteota > Bathyarchaeia > Bathyarchaeales > SOJC01 > JBKHJI01. Next base: position 2,540 of record JBKHJI010000022.1, read on the forward strand.
GGAAGCGATGTCCTTGAGGTGCGTTGGGTTCCTTTGGACGAGGTGGAAAAATATGATTTGACAGGAACTTTCAGAGACTTCTTCGAAAGAAATCGAAAGACGCTGAAACGCTTTAACTCTAGGTTATAACTGATCACGACGTTTCTGGAAATCGTCATCTAACTGCTTCGTTAAGTTCGTCTTCTATTTCTCTAATCTCTTCTAATGTTGGAGGGGTGGGAAAATTGTACATGGGACCACTTGGCTTTTCGTTGTAGTATGGACGGTTGCAGTGGGGGCATCCTGAGGTTAAGAAGGGCTTACCGCTTTTGACAATGTTTTCTCGCTGTTTCTGGAAGACTCCGAAATCGGTTATGCATCCATCTGTGTTGAAACGCAGATTTTCGAATCTTGTCTTTTCTTGCACTATCAAGTAACGGCCGAGTTGGATCCTTCTGTAGTGGCCTATTCCGGGTGGAGGACTATGTTCTAAAGCAGTTCCAGGAATCGGCGTAAAGGAAAAAAGCGCTGGATGTATACCGTTGTCTTTACACCACTGAATAGTTTTAACCATTTCTTCTTCTGTTTCGCCCAAACCCACGATGAGGTGGGTGCTCACTCTGTTTTTACCGAATATGTCTACTGCTTCTAAAAGTGCGTCATGTTGCCTATTCCAATCGTACGGGCTGCCCGCCAAAGTGCCTTTCACCTGCTCAAAAGCTTCCTTCGTCGCTGCGTCAAGTGGAATGCTTATTCTTTCGATTCCTGCTGCTGCCAACTTTTTCATCTCCTCCTTGTTTAAGGGTTGGCATGAGACAGATATGGGCACGTTTGTCGATCGAACTTTTTCAGCCAAAACCAGAATGTCTCTTAGAACGGTTGGATAATTCAAAGCTTGAATGCAAACCCGCATTATTTCTCCTCTTCGCACAGCAGTAGCTAGCTTGGACATAACCTCATCGGTTTGGAAAGCCGGCCAAGTCACCCTGGACAGCAAATTGGCACGACTCTTGCTACTTTTTGCTTGCGAACAGAAACCACAGTTCGCTGTGCATCTACCTTTGAAATAAGTGAGAAAATAGGCAGTGGTCGGCTTTGCACTCAAACGTCCTTCCATTAAACCTAGCACTATCGCCGAGCCGATAGAAACTCGAACTTTGTCAACGACATGTTTTACCACATTGAGTTTGTTGTAAAGCGACATAAGCATGGTTACAGTAAATTAGAAAATTAAATCCTTCGGAACACTAGCTACAAAAGATGAAGCTTGCAGTTCATTGTATTTGTGAAGGGAGGCCGAAATAAATGGGCTTTTTTCCATGCATTCAACAAGATTCACCAACGAACTGCAAGCCGAAAAAGAAATGGGGCAAGTGTGTATTTAACTGCTGTGAGGTTAAGTATTCCCTTGAACTAGAGAGGTAGGTGAAACAAAACTTTGACGGTTGACATGGTTCTCTTCAACGGGAAGGTTTTCACCGGAGGCAAAATAGTGGAAGCTGGAATCGCTGTTGAAGAAGGTAAGATAGTTAAGGTGGGGAAAGAAACACTTCTGCCTTTGGCGTCTGACAAAGTTGATCTGAACGGGTGTTTAGTGCTTCCAGGCTTGATTGACGCACATGTACATCTGCGCGATCAGCTACAGTCATATGAAGAAGACTTTGAAAGCGGGACGGCAGCGGCTGTTGTGGGAGGCATCACGTCGGTTCTGGATATGCCGAATAACCAGCCAGTGACTATGAGTTGTGCCTCGCTCAAAGAACGCATAAAAGCAGCAGAACAGAGGATAGTTGCGAACGTGGGTTTTTTTTCTGCCTTTCCCAAAAGTCTTGACGAAATCGTTGATGTGGTTGAAGAAGGGGCAGTGGCCTTCAAACTATATCTTACCACGCAGATTGGTGGAGTTGACATTGACGATGACGAAGCCTTGTTGCAGGCTTTCGAAAAAGTTAGCGACCTTGAAATCCCCGTATCAGTTCACGCTGAAGATAGAGAAACAGTCAAATCTGTCTCAGAAACTGAGAAGAAACTTCGACATAACGGTATAGATGCTTATCTCAAAGCACATTCATCAAAGGCAGAAATTGAAGCAGTTAAGAGAATTCTTAAATTAGTTTACAAATGTAATGTGCAAGCTCATTTCTGTCATATGAGCTCTGAAGAATCAGTTTTCCTTGTTCACACGGCGAGAAAAAACAACCTCCGAGTCAGCTGCGAAGTTACACCGCACCATCTATTGTTGACCACTAATAATTTGATACAACAGGGAACGGTGCTGCTCACCGATCCCCCAGTGAGAAACAAAAACGTTACAGAAAAGCTTTGGAATGCTGTAAAAGCTGGCTACATCGATATGATTGCTTCTGACCATGCGCCTCACTTGTTAGCAGAAAAAAAAGCAGATTCTGTCTGGGACGTAAAGCCTGGCTTTCCAGGGCTTGAAACTTTGTTGCCGCTGCTTTTGACAAAAGTGAACGAAGGGCAGCTGTCTATACACGAGCTAGTGAGAATGACTGCAGAAAAACCATCAGAAATATTTGGCCTTCATGGTGAAGGTTTCTTAAAAGAGGGTTTTAACGCCAACATTACAGTTGTCGACATGCATAGAAGAAGCAGGATAGATGTAGACAAGTTCTATTCTAAGGCGAAGTATTCTCCCTTCGATGGATGGCAAGTAGAAGGTATACCGGTTAAAACTTTTGTTAATGGACAGCAAGTTATGGATGAAGGAGTGGTCATCACCGAAAAGCGGGTTGGCAGGATTCTTCATAGCAAATCTCCAATCAGATAGATTCTACACGTCTTCGCTTCTTCGTTTGCTAAAGTAGAAAATTTCTTGGTGGTTTATGTAACCAAATTTTCGGAAAAGCCTGATCGATTCTTCATTGGAAGATTCGATCAACGCACAAAAAATCGAGGCTCCGTGGCTTTCCAGTATTTTTTCTATCGTGCTGACAAGTTGCTGGGCCACTCCTCGATGTCTACATTCTGGATCCACTGCTAAACGGTTTACCCACCCTTTCATTCGTCCGTCAAGGCTACCGATTACGATGCCTACAAGCTTACTTTTGCAGAAAGCTCCAACGAAAAACTCAGGAAAAGTCTCTATCTGCTTCTCCATCATTTCCTTACTATCTCTGCCTTTTGGTTTGAACGGTAAACCAGCTCTCTTCCAAAGCTCAATTATGGCGTCATAGTCTTCAATCGTTAAAGTTCTTATTTCTACAGGTTTCAACCTTCATCTTTCCTTGCATCTGTCAAATTACGAGTCTTCATTCCAACGATTGGAACATCAGCCGAGAATATCGCTAAAATGAATACATCTTAAAATGCTTTTTCTAGACAAGTGCGGGAGATTGAGGATGTATGGGGTCACGAGGCTTAACTTCTTTAAAGTCTACTGCAATCTCTTTTTGAGGGTTGTGATCATCAATGTGGTTTTCGTTGATGTATTCGTATGCCCAGATTTGAAACCGTGGAATTGCACTCCATTTTTTCTTAAACTCTTCAACTCCTGGACCACAGGCCCATCCTAAGTCGAGCCATTTACACTCTTTCTTCTTGGCATGTAATATTTCTTGGTGGAGGATGAAATCTGCGAGTGAAGGAGCTTCGGTGTAAAATCCTAATGGGATAGTCATGGTGTCTTTGAAAAAGTCAACGAGATCAAAGCCTACAAGCGTGCCGTTAGAAAAGACGTTGAACAGTAAAGGCGATTTGAATTTTCGCAAATATTCATAGATTCCTAGGTAAAGCTGGCTGTCATACAAGTCGAGTTTCTTTGATTGCTCGTGTTGAGCTATTATGTGAAAATGTGCAGGGGTCATTTTTTTGCCGATTTTTAGGCGATAGCCTCTTTTCTCAGCATTGTGTACTCGATATCGCAGTTGCTTCAATGCTCCTCCTTTCAAGGTTTCATCGAAATCAGGTATGTAGATTTGATAATCTTGGTCGTAATCGATTTTTAAGCAGCGAAACCCTTCGATATTTGTAGGCAGCTCTTGAGGAGAGGTTGCAATCAGTTGTTCCGGTTTGAATATTTTGGCGGCAGTTTGGATGCATTTAAGTTTGTTTTCGCTTCCATTGAGTTCGAAAAGGCTAAGGTATAAAATACGGCTATATCTGTCGTAGTAAACTAGATAGGTATTTTTGTAGAGGTATGGATCACCGTACGCAAGAGAGTATAGACTAACAAGATGTTCGTCAAAATGGCCAAAACGTTGACACTGAATCAACATACTCTTTTTGAGGCGTCTAAATAGTGCCAAAAACCACCATGGCCTCACATTTATTGATTGGTATGAAAATCGAACTTGCTTAATAAGTTTTCGTAAAGCCAAAAATCCGTAATCTCAAAAGCTGAGAAGGATTTTATTCATGAAAACGAGATATTGAAGATATCTAGCTGGTGAAAATGTTTGAAGTTCATTGCAGACGGTATGCTTGGAAAGCTAACTCGTTGGCTCCGAATGTTAGGCCACAACGTAAAATATGCCAACCACTTAGACGACAAGACACTTGTAGAAATTGCAGAATCCGAAAAACGCGTACTCCTAACAAGAGACGTTGAGCTGTATCAGAAGGCCACAGGTCAGCACATCAAAGCTTTTCTGGTTGAAGGGGAAAACGAGGCAGAACGCCTTGCAACTATGAAAAAACGATTCAACATCTCTCTCGAATTCAATCCCGACGATTCTCGATGCCCAAAATGCAACACAAAAATCAGGCGGACGCATAAAGATTTAATTGTCGATAAAATTCCGACAACCACCCAAACTGTCTATCAAGAGTTCTGGGAATGCCCAAAATGCGAAAAAATCTATTGGCAAGGAGCCCACTGGAAAAGGATTACTGAAACATTGGAAAAAGCCAAACAGATTTCGGCTAACTGAGCAGCTCATTCTTCTTGGAGAAGCCATTTAAGAGGTATATCTTGAAAGGTTCCATCTGGTAAGGTTCTGCGGATAGTCATAGGTAAAATGCCGCTCTCCAGCTCTTTCAAGGCAATATCGACGGGGCTAGAAAAAGTAGAAGGCTCAACGAGGATAGGGGCGCCCATGGCTATTTGAAGCGCCCTAGCACCCACTATCCGAGCCTTCTCGAAACGGGTTATTTTCGGGGGACCTACTTCGATTTTGTTGGAGGAAGCCGTCTTCTAAAACTCTCCGCCGCCAGGAGGCATGCCGCCCATACCGCCCATACCACCCATGCCGCCCATGCCGCCTGGTCCTCCTGGAGGTCCAGGTGGCATCTTTGTTTTGCCGGATGCGATGACGTCGTCGATCTTTAAGATCATTGTTGTAGCTTCAGTGGCAGATTTTATGATTTGTTTTTTCACGGCGAGAGGTTCGTAGACATCTGCTTTTTTCATGTCTGCTACTTTGCCGTTTAAAACGTCTACTCCTGTCCACATTTCTTCTTTTTCGTGGCTCGCCCGTAACTCTGATATTATATCGATGGGGTCTAGTCCTGCATTTTCGGCCAAAGTTGTTGGTACTGCTTCCAACGCTTCTGCGAAGCACATAACTGCTAGCTGTTCTCTTCCCGGCAGGCTTTCAGCATAGTCTTTCAATAGTCTTCCTACTTCCATTTCAGGCGCTCCGCCACCAGCTACGATTTTTGGTTCTTCGACTACGTCTCTTACTACACATAGGGCATCGTGTATTGAACGTTCTGCTTCGTCAACGATCCGTTCTGTTCCTCCGCGGATCAAGATTGTCACCGAGTGGGGATGTTTGCAGCCTTCGATAAAGGTCATTTTGTCGTCGCCGATTTTGCGTTCTTCTACGATCGCGGCGTAGCCAAGGTCATTTTTTGTCAAGGCGTCTAAGTTGTTGAGTATTTTTCCGCCGGTTGCTTTGGTCAAGCCTTCCATGTCCGATTTTTTCACGCGTCGTACCGCTAGGATGCCTTTCCTCGCCATGAAATGTTGGACTAGATCGTCGATGCCTTTTTGGCAGACAACTACGTTAGCACCTACTTTGGCTATTTTTTCCACCATTCCTTTCAGCATGTTTTCTTCTTGCTTTAGGAAAGCCTCCATTTGCTCGGGGTTTTCGATGTTGATTTTGGCGTCGAATTCGGTCTTCTCGATTTCTAAGGCGATGTCTAGTAACGCTATTTTGGCATTCTCTGTTCTTTTTGGCATTCCCGAATGAACTACTTCTTTGTCGACTACTATGCCGTTAATTAGGCTGGTTTCCCTAATCGATTCACCTGGTTTTTTCTGGATTTTTACGTCGTCAAGATCAACTTTGTATGTGGTTCCGGTTTTTTCTGCTACGGCGAGGATGGCGTCAACTGCCAAGTCTGCAAGGTAGTCGCGGCTTTCCGAAACGAGTTTGCTTGCCATAGAAGTCATGGCTATTTTTTTGAGAAACTTTTTATCTGTAGGCCCTACTTTGATGGAGATTTTTTCTAAAGCTTCCAGTGCTTTTTCGGCTGCTTTTTTGTATCCGTCGATGATGATTGTTGGGTGAACATTTTTGTCTACGAGATCTTCGGCTTTTGATAAGAGTTCGCCTGAGACCACTACGGCGGTTGTGGTTCCGTCGCCGACCTCGTTGTCTTGGGTTTTCGCCACTTCTACCATCATCTTGGCTGCAGGATGCTGTATGTCCATTTCGTCCAAGATGGTGCGTCCATCGCTAGTTATGGTGACATCGCCGAAGCTGTCGACCAGCATTTTATCCATGCCTTTGGGACCGAGTGAGGTTTTAACGGCTTCTGCGACTATTTTTGCGGCCATGATGTTGGCGTGTTGGGCTTCTCTTCCTCTAGATCTAGAAGAGCCTTCTCTGAGAATCAAAACGGGAGTCCCTGCTAATTCTGGTTGTGACATATCTCATACACCTTTCACTGTTATTATGCGACACAACAGAAAGAGCTTCGAGATATAAATTTTTCGAAAGTTTCTTGCTGGTTGCCCGAATGTCATGGATCTAGGCTAAGTTCTACAGGCATTGAGGACAAGTTTCTCTTCGTTGCCAATAAGGGATTTAGGTGAGTCGAAAAATCGTTTTCACGCTAAACTGGAATCATTCCTATCCATAGGACGATAACTGCGCCCCCTGAAATGATCGCCGAGACAAGGAACATCGCTATGTTTTGCCAAAAGGTAAAGTTGCCCGCAAAAAAGCAAGAAACAGTATAATGAATACTAACCAACAAACTCCGACGATGATTGTTCCCGCAATTCTCGATCCAAGCGATTTCATGGCTTCATTATTGAAGCCCACGTATTTTAAGGTTTTTCGTTGAGTTTCTAAGGTTAGCTGTGGTTAATGGAATGAAAAAGGCTGAAAAAAAGACTAAGAAGGCTAAACATCAGATTGTGAAGGCTAAAAGTGAGTGGCTTGACATGAGGTACTAATAAGCGTCGGATGGAATTTGAAGTGTTTCGATGTATGTTGGAAAATGTTTAAAAAGGCTTTGGCTTTAATGTTGGGAGTGTGGTTTTATGCTCGCAGAAGTTCCAGCAAGAATCGAGAAAGTTGAGAAGAAAGCTCTTGACCGCGAAATTTTGAGGATGGCGATTATCGCCGAGTTAGATGCGATAAACCTGTATGAGCAGTTGGCAGCCACCGCGGACAGCGAGAGTCTTAGAAGAGTTTTGTTAGATGTAGCTCGAGAAGAGAAGACACATGTAGGCGAGTTTCAAGCCTTATTGATAAAGAAAGATGAAGAGCAAAAGGAAGAGCTGGAGAGGGGGCGAATAGAAGTTGAAGAAGAATTGCGTGAGTAGCGTCAACGCTTAGTTTTTAGTTGATTCTCGCTTCACTATATGTTTTGCCGCTATTACGCCTGAAAGCGATGCTTGGACGAGCCCTCTAGTCAGTCCTGCACCGTCCCCGATTGTGAATAGGTTCTTTAACGGAGTTTCTAAACATTCGTTCAACGCCAATCTTGAAGAATAAAACTTCACTTCAACTCCATACAATAACGTGTCTCGAGAGTGCAGCCCCGGCGCAATTTTATCCAAAGCCTCTAACATTTCCCGAATGTCCACTAGATACCTATAGGGCAAAACAAAGCTCAAATCTCCCGGCGTAGCACTCTTCAATGTGGGCACCACTGTGCTTCTGGCAATCCGCTCTTCAGTTGATCGGCGTCCAGCTTCCAAATCTCCTAAGCGCTGAATAATAATGCCACCACTCAGCAAATTAGTAAGCCGCGCAATATATTTGCCATATGCAATGGGCTCTTTAAACGGCTCGGTGAAACTGGTGCTCACCAAGATAGCGAAATTAGTGTTTCCAGTTTTGTGTTCTGCATAACTTTGACCATTCACCGTCAAGACACCGTCATAAGATTCGGTGATTACCTCTCCGTAGGGGGCGACGCAAAACGTTCTCACCGCATCGTCAAAAAACCTAGGATAGTAAATCAGCTTCGGCTCATACAAAACACTCGTTAATTCTTCCAGAATCGGGGCTTGAACTTCTACGCGAACTCCTACGTCCACTGGGTTGTTTAGCGTCTTTAAACCCAAAGCTTGAGCCTCGGTTTTTAGCCATTCGGCACCGCTGCGCCCCGGTGCCACAATGACATACTTGGCGAAAATTTTGTCACCATCAACCGTCTCAACTCCCTCAACTCTTCCGTTCCCGACTATGAGTCCTTTTACTTCGGTTTTAGTTCTTACTTTCACTTTACCATTCAAGAAGCTTCGCATTTTCCGCAGGGTTTCTGCACATTTTTCTGTTCCCATGTGACGAACTTTCTGAGGAACTAGTTTTAAACCTGCAAGGGCTGCTTTACGTTCAATTTCCTCGATTCGATCTACATTTGCTCCATAGACATTGTGAGGTGCACCAAACTTGATATAAACTCTATCCACGTGATCGATTAGTTTCTGGAGCTCCTCTTTGTTGATGTATTGACCGAGCCAACCACCCACCTCTGTGGAAAGCGTCAATTTACCGTCACTAAAAGCGCCTGCACCACCCCAACCGTGAAGTACGTTACAAGGTTCGCAGTTAAGGCATCCAAGACCTCTGCTAGCTGGACATTTACGTTTATCGATGTCTGCCCCTTTGTCCAAAATCAGAATACTCAGCGACGTATTCTCGACAAGTTCTAATGCCGAGAAGATGCCAGCTGGCCCCGCACCGACAATCACTACATCATATTTCAATAGGCATCCTCCCGAGACCTTACTCACAATTGCCTAACTATCATATATCTTTAACGTCGCACAGGACAAATCAACGGTACAAGATGCCCACTAACAAAACGGCGCAGGCAAACGTTTCTTTTAGGCATATATACTCAAATTCGCATTCCACTAATCTTTGATGGCTTCCAAGAAACTCATCACGTTCCAAAGTTTCACTCGAGTGTAAGGCGGCATGTTCGGGTCTTGCAAGATTTCGTCGAGAACAGAAACAGCGTTCGAAGCCTTCACAGCGGCGGTCAAATCTTTTGCTTGAAGTGCGTCAATCGCGTTTTTAGCGGCGCGCCTTATATTACGTGGAGTGGTAGTGTCTTCAGAAATCTGACCTAGCACAATCATAGCCTGTTCAATTCTTTCGTCGTATTCCTTCAATTTCTTCTTACTCACCATGGATTGTACCCCCTCTCAGCAAAACTGAGAGCAAGCCTCAAATTATTCAGCTATAATATACTGTTTGAGGTTTTAAGTTTGTCTAAATCTAAGGAGCTACAACACATGGCAGACATGTTAAAGCAAGGCGCCACTCTCACAGAGCTTGCCTGTCCAGCATGCGCCTCACCTCTTTTCAGGTTTAAGAGCGGGGAACTGTGGTGTGGCAAATGCGAAAAACGTGTCATAGTGGTGAAAGAGGGGGAAAACATGGAAAAAATAGCCAGTCAAACACAGTTAATAGCCCTGCAAAACACATTACTATCAAAGATAAAAGCGGTAGAAGCAAAGATCAAAGAAGAAGAGAATGTTGATGAACTACAAAAACTTAATGCTGCGTTAATCTCGCTTTTGGAGAATTTGGAAAAGCTCAAAAAAATGAAGGAAAACTAAGGGTTCAAGGATGCTGGAGCATTACAGAAACTTTCCAAAGATCATCCACGGCGCCGCATATTTTTCTTACAAGGCTTCATCGAAGAAGGTTCAGCAAACATTAGTGACTACTTTATACAAGTTGAATAAGAAGAAATGTAAGCTTGACGAAATAGCATATTCATCTGCGCCGAACTGCGAAGTTGATTTCGAGTTCGGAGTCGGAGAGGCATTAAACTTCACTTTTTTGGACAGTAATGAGCTGCAAAGTTTTGAGAAGAAAATTGCTAGAAGAACGTTGCCCTGGATAGATTTGTTATGTGTCTTGCAATATCACATAATTAAGTTTAGGAAGCGTTCTGCTCTAAAGTTTGACTACTTTATACTTCGTTTCGTCTTTCGAAGAAACTCTATGGATTTTTTGGTTTCTCACGAGCGGGGGCCCCAACATGTTTATGTAAAAGATCTGATGAAGTTTCTGACAGAGCATTTTAAAAGAGAGTTGGCTGACCTTCATTCTATCGCCTTGAAGCTTGAAAAACGGTACACGGTTTAACGCTTCTCTAAGAATTTTGACACTGTATCTTGAATGTTTTTAGCTACTTCGTTTATTGGAGCGTCTCCGTTGACTTTCACAAGTTGTTTTTTGTCCACTAGTTGAAGATACAGTCTTCGTACTTTCTTCAGTGTTTGCAAAGTCTCCATGACTGACTTTTTTCGTTGGATACGATTGATCACAATCTCTGGAGCTACATCAAGGTATATGGTTAGATGTGGCTTGACGGCATGTTTGTTAATATCCTTTATCCATTCCATGTCTAGGCAGGATGCTCCTTGGTATGCAATCGAAGAGTAAACGTAACGGTCGCAGACCACTATTTTTCCAGCTTTTAGAAAAGGTTCAATTTGGTTCTCAACATGCTGTACACGGTCTGCTGCAAAGAGCACCGCTTCTACTACCGTTGGAACGCGGCTGTCTCCTTGGAGTATGTGTTTCCGTATTATTTTGCCGTAGACGCCTTTGCTGGGTTCGGTAGTATAGACAGCATCGTATCCCAGTCTTTTCAAAGCTTTTACGAGGCGGCGGGCTTGGGTGGTCTTTCCACTACCGTCGATGCCTTCGACGCAGATCAAAACTCCGTGTTGCATGGTTTTTTCTCTCTGCACTGGGTCTCTCTCCATCGAGTGTTATCTGGTTTTAGTTGATTGTTTAAATAGTAATAACTGAGATAAAAAATGGAGCGTACTAACTAATGGCCGATCGTTGGGGTGAAATAAAAGATCCTGTCCACGGTTACGTCTATGTAACCAAAACACAGAAGGACATTTTAGATTCTTTTCCTATGCAGCGGCTTCACCGACTCCGTCAACTGGCAGGTGCAGAATATGTCTATCCTGGAGCAAACCACACCCGCTTTGAACATTCCATCGGCGCCATGTATCTTGCCCAACGACTAACAGAAAACTCCAATGTTTCACAATATTTGTCTAAAGAAAATATGTTGATGGTTCATCTGGCTGCCTTACTCCACGACGTGGGACATGGCCCGTTCTCCCACGTTTTTGAACATTTGTTGGAAAAATTCCTTGACAAAACCCATGAAGAAATGACTGTTTGGGTGATAGAGAAATCTGAACTTGTGGACATTCTGGAAAAAGCGGGATACGCTGCAGAAGTGGTGGCAAAACTCGCTATAGGTGCTTTGCAAGACAAAGAAAAGGCATTCATGAACCAAATTATCCAAAGTGCCGTTGACGTAGATAAACTTGACTTCATTGTCAGAGACACTTACCACACTGGCGCCAAATATGGCAACGTAGATGTTTTCCGTTTAATCCACATGCTGGACGTTTTAGATAATAACTTAGCAGTGGATGCCGGCGCACTCTCAACTCTCGAATCCTTTATACTGGCCCGCATAGAATCCTTCAAAAGCATTTACTTCCACCGAGTAAGCCGAGCCGCCCAGATAATGCTTGCAACGGCTATGGAAAGAGCAAAAGACGAGTTAGGATTAGTCGACTACAAAACACCTGAAGAATATCTAAGCTTTAACGACTATACTGTCTGGACTATGTTGAAGCTCAGCGAAAAATCAAGAAAAATCATCGAGAACTTGGAAAGGCGGAAACTGCTGAAATGTGCCTATGACCAAACATTTCACGTAGAAGACCAAACAATCTCAAAGCTATTCAGCACCGAAAAAGTTCGTAACGAAATACGTGACAAAATCGCTGAAAAAGCAAACGTGAATCCCCAATTCGTCGTCATAGACGTCCCCACGTTACCGTCCGTACCGTACCACCATTCAGCGCTTATGGAACCTATGGAGATCCCCATTTTCCAGAAAACAAAGGATGGAAGAAAAGCGCCTCAACGCCTCAGCGAAGTTTCCAGAATCTTCAAAGCTTTAAGAGGATTCATAAACGTCGTACGTGTCTATACCGAAGAAGAACATCGCGTGGAGGTCGGCGAGGCAGCAGCAAAAGTGTTGGGCGAGCTTCCTTATTCGGCGAGAATATCCTATTAACGAGGACAAAAATTGAAAGCTCAAGTTCTAAAAGGAAGAACAATCGTTCCAGGTTGCTGCAAAGGAGTGGCATTAGTGGCAAAAAAACCAATAAGTTTCCTAGGCGGTGTAGACCCTGAAAACGGAACGATTGTGGAAAAAAACCACGATTTGCAAGGTGAGAAACTGAAAGATAAAGTTCTCTGTTTTCCTCACGGCCACGGATCAACGGTGGGAAGCTACGTGTTATATACCCTAGCGAAAAAGAGTTTGGCACCAAAGGCAATCGTAAATCAAACAGCCGACCCCGTCGTAGCAGTCGGTGCCATAATTGCAGAAATCCCGATGATAGATCAAATTGACATTAGCCAGATCAGAACTGGCAGCAAAGTTGAAGTTGACGGCGCAAAAGGAACCATCAAAATCTTGGGGTCACACCCATGCACCTAACAACCGAAGAAGAAAAAATGTACGATGGCGAACAAGGTTGGGCATATCAGGTCTCTATGCGCATGCTTACACGTCTTGGCGATTTGTTCGGAGCCACAAGGCTCATACCGATAAAAACTGCCCACCTGTCCGGAGTGTCCTACAAAACCATAGGCGACCCCGCTATCGAATTTCTCGAAGAGCTTGCACGAACCGAAGGCAAAGTACAAGTTGAAGCAACTCTTAATCCTTCCAGCGTCGACTCAAGCTTGATGAAATTTTCGAAAGTACAAAATACAAAGCAACGTAAAATCATAGATTTGTATAAAAAAATGGGCGCAACCTCCACTTTAACCTGCACACCATACTATCTGAAACATTTTCGGCCAGGCACGCACCTTGCGTGGGCAGAGTCTTCAGCGGTAATATATGCAAATTCTGTTCTAGGCGCCCACACCAACAGAGAAGGCAGTCCAAGCGCCCTCGCCGCCGCTCTAATTGGAAAAACTCCTAACTATGGAATGCACCTACCAGAAAACCGTACACCCACAGTATTAGTTAACATAGAAGCGAAACTTGAGAATGAAGTCGAGTTTGGAGCTTTAGGTATACATTTGGGAAAAATGCTCCACGATAAAACACCCTTTCTGAACAGTTTGCCAGCTCACAATAATGATGATCTTAAACAGCTCGGTGCAGCCATAGCTACCGCGGGAATGACAGACATGTTCCAAACAACTAACCCTTCTCAAAATATATGGCAAGAAAAGATAACCGTGGAACGAAAAGAAATAGAGAGCACTATGGAAAGCCTAAACACTACAGCAAAACGACCAGACCTTGTCTTTCTAGGATGCCCCCATTGTTCTGCAGAAGAATTGCGAAAAGCCGCAAAGCTTCTTGACGGAAAGAAAGTAAGAAACGATTTGCAACTCTGGATCTGCACATCTAAGTGGCTTAAAAAAAAGGCAAAAAATCATGTGGCTATTATTGAAAAAGCCGGGGGACGCGTTGTGTGTGACACATGTGCCATAGTTACTTGGCTGAGAGACCTTGGGATAAATTCGCTGATTACAAACTCTGCGAAAACAGCTTATTACGCTCCCACCATGAACAAAGTAGACACAGTATTTGCTCCATTAGGCAGATGTTTGAAAACAGCCTGTAAATAGGAGGTGAAAAAGATAGTGGGAGTTAAGAAAATTGGCGAAAAATATCGATGCAACATTTGTGGCAACGAAGTAACTGTGACTAAAGTAGGAGGCGGAATACTGGTGTGCTGCGGTCAACCCATGGAACTAGTTCAATAAGCTGTCATTCTAGCTCGCAAATCTCATTCATAGTTTCTTTCAGTCGGTTATAGTTCTTAATTAGTGAAAGCCCAGTTGTGGTTAGTTCTGTTTTTCCTCCTTTCTTTCCGCCTTTTTGGGCTTTTACAATCGGTGTGCCTAGATGCTTTTCCACATTTTTGACCAAGCCCCAAGCGTATCTGTAAGACATGCCCAAAGCCTTGGCAGCACCAGTAATAGTTTTTTCTTCTTCGATCGATTCTAGGAGTTTGCATGTGCCTTCTCCGAATACGTATTCGCCGTTGGTTACGAACCATAACTTGAAAGCCGGTTTAATTTTCAATTTGCTTAAGAAAGTGGACAATTTGGTCATCTTGTTTTTTTTATTGAGCGGGGTAGATTAATGAGGTTTGCTGAATGAGTATTGTGTACATGCTCCTTGTAATCAGTTACCGTGGGTAAATATTTGTGGAAGTATCAAACACAATAATTACATGTCGGAGAAAAATATTTTTAGAAACACAGGTAGTAAACAGGTTCATTTCTATAGGATTTTCAAGCCTAATTTTTTGGCTGCTAACTGGGTGTCTCTGGTGTGGTCTCCGTAGACGAGTGCGAATTCTTTGGCTTGGAGTTTGCTGACTGTTTGCTCGTTTGGCAGCTGTGCGAATATGGTTATGCGGCAGTTGTCGCCTTCCAAATCTTTGCAGTCTTGCACTTCGGCCGTGGTTATGAGGATTTTGTCTCCGATTCCACTATTGACGAGCGTAACTTCTCCTTTTGGAAGTTGGCAGTAGGCAGTTACGGTGTGTAACATGCTTCGCCACTGGCGAAGTATCGGTTTGCCTTCTGATAGTTTAGTTGGCGAAAAGCAGTGACGCAATTCAAGAGTGTTGTTTTCATGTAGGGGACCGTGCAGCTCGCAGACGAAGACTGGCTTGTGCGATGTTGCGTGGAGAATGAGCATTGGCAACAGGTTGTCGCCTTTCCAGCAGCCTATAGGTATGCCTTCATCGGCGATTTTAGCTATTGCAAAGCAGGGTTTGGTTCCGAAATCTTTTGTGAACTGGCCGCACCAAGGCATGTAAGCCCCGTCTGCGTCTGCTTGTTCTATGACGATTTTTAAGGCCAAGTATACACGAGCGGACAGCACAACGTCTTCAAAAGAAGGTTCTTTAAGGATGCACTCGCTTATCCACCATTTTGCAAGGCGTTTTGCTTCAGCAGAATCAGCCTTCTTGTATGCTTCCAACACCCGCTGCTTGCCCACGAAAATGGTGTTAAGCTTGCCAAGCCCGATGGGGTTCTTAAACCAAGCCGGGTATTCAGATTCGATTCTCTCTAAACCGAAAACCACGATTCTAGCGTTTTTCACCCATCTGGCGGCTTCGATGGCGTTGAGTTTAGCCTTAACTTCCTCATCCGAGAAGGCTAGTTCTACGTTTGGATAATCGGCAAGATAAGCATAAGTGTCTACAGCACCTGAGAAAGCTCTGCCAGTGCCATTTATGACAGTAGGTACGCCGCTTTCAATAAGGTGGATGAGAGGCGTGAACCGGTAAGGGCAACATGGAAAAATGACTAATGCTTCAGTTTTGTCCGTGTCCACTTTGTTTAGGTCTTCTTCTTTTCTTACGAGAGATTTCATCGTGAGGTCTATCTTTAGTTTTTCGAGTATTTCGTCTGTCTTGGTTTCCTGTTCCTGTTCATCTTGGCTTATGAGGTTCTGCTCTGTTCCGAGTAGAAAAATAGATGCTATTCGCAGTTTGCGCTTCAAGTATTTCACCTAACAAATGAACACTTGGGTAAAGCTAACGATGGGATAAGTAGAATTTATGGTTAATGCAACCATTATTCTCATGCAATTGGACTGTAATCTACAAAATTAGTATCCACCTTCTTGCTAGGCATAAGTTGCTGTGTTTTGCAGTGTTTTGCAGGGAATGTTTCTTAAAGTGGCTACTGCATTAGTGTTGATTTAGGTGGGTTGTATTGAGCGACTATGTGGAACGGTTGGGACGGTTAACGCCTGAAGAGAAGGTGAATATGGCTATCGAAATGTCTGAGGTGTGTGTGCACCTTTGTGCAGAAGGCATTAAGGTTCGATATCCAGGCGTTAGCGAGGAGGAGCTTTTGGAAAAGCTTAGAGAACGAATAGCGTGGACAAAAAGATTTCGTAGACATGGTTTTGGGGGCAGGTGAGTTGGAAGCTTTCAACGATGTGATTAGAAGGGTTGTTGAGGCTTTTGAAGGCGCGAGGCTAGATTACATGTTTACTGGGGCGTTAGCAGCTAGTTTTTACGGTGTTCCTAGGACTACTACGGACATCGATATAGTGATTAGTGTTTCTAGGGAGGAAGCACATGTAAAGCTTGCTGAGGTGTTGAGGAATGCGGAATTAAGTTTTGATGATAAAAAGATGGACGCGGTTTTCGAGAGTGATCACAGGATAGTTACGGTCAGAGATAACAAAACCCCCTACAGTGTTGACATTATACTCTCCAGGAAAAAGCTTGAGAAGAGGGCTGGCACAATTTTGGGTTTGGCTACTTTCTACCAGACACCTGAAGATTTGATTTCAGCGAAACTGCGGATGATAAAGGCTACAATCCCAAAGGAGAGAGCTTTAAAAGACATTAACGATATTAAGGCGATTCTAAAATTCACTAAAGTTGATGTGGACACTGTTAGAAAAAAAGCGTGGAAGAACAAAACACTGTCAATATTCAAAGAAATAACGACTGACAAGTTTGGATGAGAAAACACACCCCATTTTATTAGTTTCTATACACTCTGATTTTCTTTGATGCGAGTTTTGCTTTGCATCTTTGTGTAGCCTCTACACGCCTAATCTTACCACATTTATTTTCAATTCCCTTTAATGGGATTTTTGCTTTGCATCAGTTAGGATTGTAGAATGG
>JBKHJI010000023.1:0-18683 GCA_046538175.1 Bathyarchaeia archaeon
AAGTCGTAACAAGGTGGCCGTAGGGGAACCTGCGGCCGGATCACCTCCTAAGAAAAAATGCTTGTGGGTTGGAGGGGAAAAGAAATGTGCGCTAAGCTGAGTATGTTTTTTTTATTAGAGAAAAAATGGTGGGGTAGGCGGCTTTTTGCGTTTCAGGTGTTTACTCTTTTTTGAGAGTGATTTCCATTGTTGAAACGTTTCTGGGGTTTCCGCCTTCTCTAGGTGTGATTTGCTCGGTGCCAATAGAAACGTTGTCTACTTTGACGTCTTTGAGGAAACGGTTGCGTAGGATTTCGGTGACGTCGACGGCAGTACTTATAGCGCGGCCACGTGCTTTAAGTGTGAGTTCATTTGCGTCTCCTGTGTTAAAACCGGTGATCACTGCCATGACATAGTTCATTGGAGGCTTGTTTCCGACGTAAATCACGTTTTGTTCTGTGCTCATTGTATATCTGCCTTCCTTTTGTTTAGGTAAAATAGGCAATAGACAGACAAGTATATGAATGTATAGGAACAAAAGACTAGAACTAAAGTCGAGATTGGCTTTTAATGTTCGCTAAATGCCTTTGGATATCCTTCTTCTTCTAGTTGAATGGTGGTGTGATCAATGCCAAACTCTTTCCTTAACATGTTAATTAGAGTCGTCATCAACTTCTTTCTATTCGTCTCTTTTTCAATTACTATGTGCGTGCTCATACAACACATTCTAGTCGGGGTGATGCACCAAACATGAAGATCATGTACATCTTTCACTCCTTTCAGCTCAACTATTCTGCTCTTCAAAGCGCTTGCATCGATGTGAGAGGGAACGCCTTCAAGAAGCACGTTAACCGAATCTCGAACAAGTTTCCCCGAACTGCAAAAAATTAGCACGCCTATCATCATGCTAATTATAGGATCTACTTGATACCATCCGGTAAGGAACATGACTAATCCAGCAGAAATTGCACCCATCGAGCCTAAGATATCAGCAATCACGTGTAGAAAGGCACCTCTAATGTTTAGACTAGAACCTCTCGATTTGGACAGGGCTACTGCAGACAATCCGTTAGCTGCTAGTCCCATAATCGCTATAACTAACATGTTTAAACTTGCTACTTCTTGTGGTTGCATAATGCGCCGAAAAGCCTCATAGAAAATGTAGCCTGCAACTACCCACAAAAAAACACCGTTCAAAAAAGCGGCAAGAATCTCAGCGCGATAATACCCATAGGTTCTTTTCATTGTAATAGGGCGCTGAGCAACCCACGCAGCCACAAGAGCAAACGTTAGGGCAAAAATATGGTTTAACATGTGCCAAGCATCGGTTAAGAGAGCTAAACTATTTGTCAAAATTCCCCCGATCAATTCAACAAAAAAGAAAACCACAGTAACGCCTAAAGCTATCCCAATATATCTCATGTCTTTTTGGGGATGAAGATGTTCGTGCATTGAAACCCCACACTCAAGATAGTTAAACACCCTTTATATCGAATTAGATCTTTCTCTTTTAGACCAAAGAGGCTCAGAATGATTAGAGCGGCGAAACCGTAACTAGGTAGAAATCTTGAGAACCATATTTCTCCAAAAACATGTTTGCTAAACTCGAGTTAGGTCGACTATGTTAGGGGAAAAGTATTTAAAACATGTAAAAGTGGATAAGTGAGATCGTTAGGAGAGCAACGGTGATGGCGAGAAAAGCGCGAGTGCGACTTACAAGTACCAACTACAAGAGGTTAGAAGAAGTTTGTAACGAATTGAAAGCCATCGCCGACAAGACAGGTGTTAAAATGACTGGACCGATTCCCTTACCAACGAAGCGACTTAAAGTTCCAGTTTTGAAAGCTCCTTCAGGTGCAGGTACTTCGACTTGGGATAAGTGGGAGATGCGTATTCATAAGAGACTTATTGACATTGATGCTGAAGAACGTGTAATGCGGCGAATCATGAGGATAAGAGTGCCTGAAGAAGTCTATGTAAGCATCGAGCTTCACTAAATTACGTAGGAATAAACAGTCAATGCTAGAGAACCAAAGAAGGCCGCTGCCCAGATGAGTTTGTTCCAATTGAACACTTTGTAACCGTCCAAAACTCCAAAGGGTATCAGGTTGAATAACGCAATGACAGAGTTGATTAGTAAACCGAAATAGAATGCATGGGCAATAGGGCTAAGTGGCAACATTCTTATCAAGGCAAGGAAGAACACTGCTAAAGAAATGTTTGTTAGCGGTCCTGCAATGGATGTTTTTCCAATTGTTTCTCTATCTGACAATCCCCACACCATGACTGCTCCGGGAGCAATTATTTTGAAGGGAGATATTATTGACATCAAGGTAATGAGAGCTCCGAACATGGTTATTCGGAATTCTGCCCACATCCCGTGATGTTGAGCTGTTAATTTGTGTGCAAGTTCATGCACTATGAAGGAGACTGCGAATATGATAGACATAACGCTGAGCATCAATAAGTTTTGGTAGAGTCCTGGGTCCCAATACAGTGGTATTGAGAAGCCAATAGCTAAGGTAAGCAATACACCTACTAGAAGATGTTTAAGCTCTGTAATGCTGAAAGATATGATCCCCCCATGTTTAGTTGGCCTCATCGTGACAGAATGTCTATAGAAAGGTTCGCTGGGTTTCTTCAACTCTATTGCGGGTTGTTCTCTAGGAGCTCTAGCACGCCAATATTCTGGACAATCGTGGTTTTCGGGTAGTCGGTGTTCAACGCAGAAGTATTGGCTACAGTATGGGCACTTAAAAGGCATATAGGTTTCTGCATCGCATTGTTGGCATTTCATGTTGCTAGGCACCTTTCGTTTTTCAATTGTTTTGTGGTTTATATGTTTGCTGTCTATGCTACGACAAGTTACCACACGTTTTTAAACAAGTCTTCATTTTCGCTGATAACCATGTCCTTAGAAGAAGAGCGTTCGCTGAAGCTTATTCTTTTCAGTCCTTTAATGATTGCCACTGGTACTGCCTCCCTCCCTTGGCCCATGACCAACTCGGCGGCACTTGCCAACTCGTCAGCCACAGCGCTGGACTTGACTTGTATAATATAGCCGAAAAGGTCTTCTGAGCCACGATAATCATAGAATGGGTGAATCCCTGCTAAGCCTATTGCAAAATTGACTTGTCCTCGTCTAAATGCTCTGCTATACGTGTCAGAAATGATGATGCCTACTTTTTTTCCGGTAAGCTTAACGATACGTGAACGTAAACGCTTGGCAGATTCGTCAGGGTCTATAGGGAGAAGTGTATATCGATCTGCACCTTTAACATTTGATTTATCTATTCCCGCATTTATGTTAATGATGTCTCGTTTATCTTCGACGATTAATATCTGTTGTGACGCTTTTAGAAAGCGTTTTGATTCCCGCAAAACTAATTCTACAAGTCTAGGATTTCTCCCTGTAGCTTCTGCAATTTCTAGCGCTCTTTCCGAGGGTGCCACAGCTTCTAGTTGCACTATGCGCCCTTCGGCTTTGGAAACAATTTTTTGTGCTATTACGATAATGTCTCCATCTTCAATTTCAACACTGTTGTTCTCAGCCGCTGACAAAATTAGACTGGCCAAATCGTCGCCGGGTTTTACTAATGGGAGTCCTTCTAGACCAAGAATGCCGATTTTTTTTACCAATTCAAACAGCCTCTAACCGTAAGACCTTTTCGCCGCGTCAACGAGAACATGCAACACTGTTAAGAACATTTATTAGCTTATCTCTGTTTTCAGCAGCCTAGAAAACTCATGAAGTTAAAGCTGAACGGTTCTACGCCTTTTGATCTAATGACCACTCTGCAATGCGGACAATTGTTCCGGTGGCAGAAACGTGGAGATTGGTGGTACGGCATTGTAGACAAGCAAGTTCTCAAAGTTAGACAGATAGATTACGGCTTAGAGTTTGAAGGCGTGGATACACGTTTCATAAAAGATTATTTCCGATTCGACGACAATCTGCCCCAGATAATGTCTGAAGTTGGCAGAGATCGAATCATTAAACAAGCTGCCAAAACGTTTCCAGGATTACGTATTGTTCGGCAAAATCCATGGGAAGCCTTGATCTCCTACATCTGTGCCACTTATAAGAACATACCCGCCATCAAGGGTATGGTTTTCGAATTGGCGAAGTGCTTTGGAGAGAAAGTCTCTCTGGAAAGCTCTGGCTTTTATTCTTTTCCAGCACCTGAGGTGTTGGCTAGAGCTGCTCTCTACAAGCTTAGAAAGTGTAAAGTGGGGTTCCGCGCAAAGTCAATTCGAGATACCGCTAGAATGGTTGTCTCCAAACAAGTTGATTTTGAGGCATTGAAAGAAACCGATTATGAAACCGCTAGAAGCATGCTGTTGCAGCTTCCAGGCGTTGGAAACAAAGTGGCCGACTGTATATCACTTTTCTCCCTAGAAAAATTAGAGGCGTTCCCAATAGATGTATGGATGAAACGCATAATTCATAAGCATTATGCGAGCCATTTTGACGTTTCTCTCCTTAGAGAGCTCTCGCAGAAAAAACCGTTGCGCTCCAAAGTCTACAACAGCGTAGGCTGTTTTGCTCGAGAATATTTCGGCAAATATGCTGGATATGCTCAGCAATATTTGTTCCATTTTATCAGAAGCTAGATATTCAAATATCTCGCCTCATGAGAGCAAAATCCGAGTCAATATCCTCTTTAACGGAGAATCCCTTTTTTAAATAAATTTCAATTGGTCCAGAAGGGTTGTTTGTTGAACCTTTTCTGGCAAAGGTTTCAACAGCTTCAAATCCGCGCTTTTTCAAATCATCAATTACTTCATTCAGAAGTTTCACACCTAACCTTTTTCCTCGAAAGTTTTCCTTGCTTATGTAGAGACACGAGATGAAGGCAACCTTTTCTATTGCCTTGTCTAACTTTTCGGCTCCATAATCTTGGACTTTGGGCAACCTGTTACAAGTGGAGTATTGGGCATAACCTACGGGCATATTGTCAACGTATAGTATTTTGCCACAGTTTCCAAATTCTTTTAACGTCTTAGCGAACCACGCGGCCTTTTCATGCTCTTTTTTCTCTGTTTTTGTGTTTTTTCCTTCAAAGGCTGGTTTTTCCCAGTATAGACAGGCTCTACATGGCTCGGGAATGTCCTTTATGTTTTGGATTGTGAGGTCTTTTATTGAAGCTTGCATATGTAGCTACTGCCTCAGTATTTTTTGTTTCCTCAGCTTCTAACAATGGCTTTGAGTTCTGCGCTTTTATCTCTTTTTATGTACTTTCTTTCAAGGTTCAACGTTTCCATGTTTTCTTTTGTTCAGATAGCTTATGATTGCATCTCTCATATTTTTGAAACCATGAAATACTACAGTATGGAAAGATAAATATGATGAAACGCTTGGCTATGAAGAAACAGATGTAGGTGAAGTGTTTGAAACCAAATAAGTCGTTTGGAGCTTTTCAATATTCAATCGTATTTCTTCCTTGCTGTGACCTAGAAGCGATGCGGACTTTCTATAATGGTGTTCTGGGCTTGCCTGTAGCTTTGGATCAGGGGCAATGTCTAATATTTCGCGTTGGTACAACGCAGGCTTTGGGGTATTTTGGTTTTTGCGCCGATCTCCAACCAGAATTAACTCGTTTAGCAAAGGTGTTTCTAACTCTTGTGGTAGCTACTCGTGAAGAAGTAGACTTTTGGCATAAAGAATTGACGGAGCGAGGTGTTGTTTGCACGAAAAGCCCTAGCTATCTTTCGCAGTTTCACATTTATAACGCGACGTTCCAAGATCCTATGAGTTATACCTTGGAAATTCAAACCTTCGATGTCAACTATGCACCCCATTAATGCACATTAATCCCCATCATAGAAAGCTCCAAAACAATGATATAGCAATAACCTCTACTACAGATTCATTTCTTCAGCATTTTTGCAATAGTTTTTTTCTGGATGGCAAAATAAAGCTAGAGCAACGTAGATCCACATATTGTATGTACTTCCTCTCTCTTTTGAGATTTAGGTTGCATTGGAGAATCATCAAAATTTCTGAAAATAAAGAGGAAATCGTTTGGCCGTTTCTACCGAAATGCCAGTAGTAATCTTTAAAGAGATTTAGCCTTTCACAACCGCCAGAGGCAATAATCGCGCCACATGTGTAGCAATTCCTAGCTTGTCACTTACTCCTGCCACTTTATCCACGTCTTTATAAGCCGCGTCAGCTTCTTCTGCAAGAACAACTTGGCTTGCGGCTTTGATCACTATTCCTCGCTGTTCCAGAGCTTTTTTTATGTCTCCGCCCCAGAATTGACGTTTTGCAGCCGATCGACTCATCATTCGACCCGCGCCGTGGGCTGTAGAACCGAAGGATATCTCCATTGCTTTAGGAGTGCCCACAAGAAGCCACGAGCTCGAACCCATACTGCCTGGGATGATGACCGGCTGTCCAAGACTGCGATAGTCCATCGGTATCTCCGAATTGTTAGGCGGGAAGGCTCTAGTAGCCCCTTTTCGATGGGTCCAAACTTTTTTCCGTTGACCGTTGACTTTGTGTTCTTCAATCTTGGCGATGTTGTGTGCTACGTCGTAAACTAGGCGAAAACCGAAGGTTTCTGCTGGTTGCTTGAGCACTTCTTCAAAACTCTGCCGCACCCAATGAGTTATAGCTTGGCGATTAACAAAAGCATAATTGACTGCACACGACATGGCTTGGAAATAGTCTTCAGCTTCCTTTGTGTTACCAGGCGCACATGCAAGCTCCCGATCAGGGAGCTCAATGTTGTATTTATGCACAGCCCGTTCCATAACGCGAAGATAGTCTGAACATATTTGATGTCCATATCCACGAGAACCACAGTGAATCATCACTGTGACTTGGCCTTCTTCCTTTATGCCGAACGCTTTAGCTACGTCAGAATTGTAGATTTTGCCTACTTTCTGGATTTCGAGAAAATGATTACCCGATCCCAAAGTGCCAATTTGGCTTACCCCTCGGTTCTTGGCCGTGGTTGAAACTTTATCAGGATTCGCAGTTTTCATTTGCCCTTTTTCTTCACAATGCTCAGTGTCTTCTTTCCATCCCATCCCTTGTTCCACCAGCCATGGGACTCCTTCTGTTGCAAGTCTGTCAAGTTCATTTACTGAAATTCGAAAATCTTTTCTGTGACTTCCGAGACCGCATGGAACGTTGTTGAAGATAGAGTTTGTTAACTCTGTTAATTTTGGACGCAAATCTTTTTCAGTAAAATTAGTGGTCAGCAACCTTACGCCGCAGTTAATATCATATCCCACTCCGCCTGGGCTTATTACCCCGTCGACATAGTCTGTTGCGGCTACTCCTCCAATTGGGAAGCCATACCCTTCGTGACCATCGGGCAAAGTTATAGAATATTTGTATATGCCTGGCAAATGAGCAACGTTGGCACATTGTTCCAAGGTTCTGTCGGTCTTCATTTTTTCCAGTAGTTCGTCATCTGCTAAAACTATGCCTGGAACACGCATACCTGGCTTGTATTTTTGCGGGATACGCCAAGAATATTTGTCAAGTCTTTCAAGCGGAACATTTGAAGTTGAACCCAAAGTTTTTCACCGTTTTTAATATGAAAGAAACGGCAGATATAAACAATTTTGGTGTAGAAACCAAAGTTTTTTTCAAAAGGTTTTCTACAAATGACGTCTTTCTCTATGCTTGAAGTATTCTATGAAGCCTTGAATATTCTGTGAGATGATTCCTCTATTCATAATAGGATGTGTTTTAATGTATTCGCGTACTTTCCGTATTGCTGGATCACGTTTTGCGATTTCTTCTTCTATCTCTTCTATAGTAGCGTCTTCTTTCATTTTCTGAGCCACTATATTTGCCCAAAGTCTTAACTGATTGGCGTAAATCTGCAGTTTTTTCAAGGGTTGTGTGACCTGACCGAAATGAGAATAATACATAGCTTTTGGCTTGAGCTGTTTCAATTTTTTAATTGAGGCGAGCGTTGTTTCTAAGTAAAAAGGCGATGGTGTTGTTGGCACAATAACATCAAATTCAGGTATGTAAATTCCAGCAGTATCGCCAGGAAAGATGCCTTGGCTTCTTTTTTCGTAGAAGCTTTGGTGATGAGACGCATGACCCAAGGTTTCGACGATTCTTAATTCGACGTTTTGCCCCAAATCAAATGTGGCTCCATCTTCAGCAATTATTACTCGATCGTTGGCAACGGCTACAGGTTCTCCGTAGAGTTCGGCGACTTTGCCTAAGACTTGTTTTGCTTGCGTCCATAGTTTCTCTGGATTTGCGATATGTGGGGCACCTTTTTTGTGGACAATAAGCTTTGCCTTCGGTAGATGAGACAGTAGTTCGCCAATCCCCCCTCCATGGTCGAGATGAATGTGGGAGACTGCCACGTAGTCAACATTTTCTACGTTCACTCGTATCTCCTTTAATCCTGTCAGCAAGTTTGGGATAGTCGCTTTAGGTCCAGTTTCAACAATTGCCACTTTCTTTGCTTTTATTATATAAGAAGCTATAAAGTGGCTAAAACCAACAGGCTTGAGATCTATCAGGAAAATATGTGGCTCTAGTCTGACACTATGCATATTCTCACAAACACGATAGCAACAAAATTGGTGCTTTTAACTCTTTCAGAAAAAAGAACGTGTTACTTAGAAGGTGATTCTGTGATAAAACCGAAAAAAAAGAAATATGGAAGTTATAGAGGTTCAGGCAGGCGGTGGCGGTGGCGGCGGAGGTTGCCCACCGAATATTGGTGCTTGTTTCAGTGAAACCACCGTTGTTCCGGCGATACGATCGGTATATTTTTGACGAGGGTCAGATCCGGGAGTTGCGAATCCCATTATCCAGTCTAACAAAAGGAAAAGCCAGAAGATTTTGCTTATATTTCTGATGAACGCTTTGTCGAATGTTACTCTGCTGCCATCAACCATTTGCACCTGTAAGCCCATGACTTTTTTACCCAATGTAGCTCCAGACGATACTTCCATTACGACATAATAGAGGATCATAAGTATACCGAGAGACAAAGATATCCAAAGCCAAAGGCCCCATCCAACCAAAATCCACCAGTCAGCACCCCAGAGCAATGGAAAAATCACAAAGTAGACTAGTACATATGCAACGATGCCTAGAATTATGCTATCAACGACTAACGCAAGAAATCTCAAGAGCCAATGATTCGTAGCGTCGAATTGCGGACTATTAGAATGACCTGTAGACATTTTTCCAACTCGCATATTATTCTGATTTGCCTTGTTCTTATTGTTTTCTGCTATATTAATTGAATGCATATATTTTACTATTCACGGTTGTTAATGTTGTGCAGTTAGGAGCGCTGTCAAAATATCCAATATTGCTTTGCGAGAAGACATTGATCACTGCAGTATATAATCAATCTATCATAGGCTATATTTTCTTTTTTTCAAAGATCTACAAAATAGTTAAGCATTCAGAGTTTGAATAAGGGACAGTGTTGCAGTGTTGGAAAAGCTTAAATTCCCTCCATCATCGTAGAATATTACAAATTTGGAAGTGCTTTGATATGGCTAAACGCTCCAAAGACAAGGGTATAACGAAAGAGAGGCTCGTTGGAATGAAAGTCATAGATAGTAACGGATATGTATTTGGAACTGTTAAAGACATAGGTTTTACCATTGGGAAAATGGGTATATCGTTGAGTATAGAAAATGAAAATGGTGAAATCACTGAACTAGCTTGGGACGAAGTCCAAGCTGCAGGAGATTTTGTGCTGTTGAAGCCCGAACCTTCCTCTATCGAGACTGAACCTCAGCAAACATCAGCTCAAATATGCTCTACATGTAAGGGTCAACTCACGTATATACCCCAATACAAGAGATGGTATTGCTACAAATGCCAAAAATATGCATAGCAAAGCTGCACATACGCAGTTCTATCCAAAGAACCAAGAATCTTACTCGATGTACCAGGTAGATATCACAAACAAACATGGCTCATTGTGCTGAATTGAATCTACTATCAGAGAAACAACCTTTGTTAAACACATTTCGGCTTCATTCAAAAACAAGCTTTAGGACACAGGGAGATGAGATTACCTATTCTGAACAAAGGAAATCTCGAGGAAAGAAGCGACGTACATCGTAACCATAAAATAATTGGCTTTAACAGCTACTGAAAATATATGCTGTCAAACTTTTGCTGAAAACTTGATAAAACCAAGATTCTAAAGGAAAGTTTATATAAATTGTGCATCCTTTTCGGTAGTTAGCTTCAAAACATCGGAGACTAAAAATGTCAAAGGAATTTCGTTACATCACCCGAATAGCCGAAACCGATTTGGACGGCGCCCTAAAGGTAGCCTACGCCCTCTCAAAAATTAAAGGAATAGGTGTAAAAATGGCTAAGGTCATAATCAGAAAGGCAGGAGTAGACCCCGAAACTCGTCTAGGTTTTCTTTCAGAACAAGATCTAGAAAAACTAGAAAATATAATAAAAAATCCTACTAAACATAATTTACCCGAATGGTTTTTTAACCGCCAAAAAGATTTGGAAACAGGAAAAGATCTACATCTCACAGGCTCCGATCTAGTTCTCCAAACTAAAACTGATATAGATCTCATGAAAGCCAGCAAATCGTGGAAAGGTTATCGGCACTCTTATGGATTGAAGGTGCGTGGGCAAAGAACTAAAACTACTGGAAGAAAAGGAAAAGCGATAGGTGTCAAAAAGAAGGTTGCACTTGCCAGAGGCAGAGAGTAATGGGAGACCCAAAAAAGCAACGACGAAAGTATGAGACCCCAAGGTTTCCATGGCAAACGGACGTATTGCAATCGGAGTTGAAACTCCTCGGACAATATGGGCTGCGAAATAAGAAAGAATTATGGCGACACGAAACGATGTTGTCAAAGTTTCGAAGCATCGCCCGCTCTATACTCGGTATGCCTGAAGAAGAGGGTGAAAAATTAAAAACCCAACTTCTAAACAGACTCGATAGATTGGGCATACTGC
The DNA here is from genome assembly GCA_046538175.1 of Bathyarchaeia archaeon. Classification (GTDB taxonomy): domain Archaea; phylum Thermoproteota; class Bathyarchaeia; order Bathyarchaeales; family SOJC01; genus JBKHJI01. The sequence continues at coordinate 10,922 of JBKHJI010000023.1, forward strand.
CTGGGACTGCGGCTCTCGATGATGTATTAGATTTATCAATCGAAGACCTTCTAGAGAGGAGACTACAATCTCTTGTGCTTCAAAAGGGTCTAGCTCAGTCAACCTATCAAGCTCGTCAACTTATAACACATGGCCACATTGGCATTGGCGGAAAAAAAGTGACCTCGCCGAGTTATTTAGTTTCCAGAGATGATGAAGCCCACATTGATTATGCATCAACCAGTTCCCTTTCAAAATCGGAGCATCCATTACGTCAAGCCTTGGTCGGCTTGCCACAGACTGAAAGTCACGGCGAGAAAACAGAGAAGAGGAGGAATCCACAGCATGAGTAAAAAAATCGAAAAATGGGGCGTAGTTCACATTTACAGCTCATATAACAACACCATTATACACATAACAGACATTTCAGGGGCAGAAACAATCGCCAGAACCAGCGGTGGCATGTTCGTAAAAGCAGATCGATTAGAATCATCGCCCTACGCTGCCATGCGTTCTGCAGGAGCAGCCGCGGCTGCTGCAAAAGAAAAAGGTATAACAGCTATACACATAAAAGTGAGAGCTCCTGGGGGTTCAAGCGCTCGAACTCCAGGTGCAGGAGCACAAGCTGCCATAAGAGCTTTGGCAAGAGCTGGCTTCCGCATTGGGCGCATTGAAGAAGTGACACCTATCCCCCACGACGGAACTCGAAGGAAAGGCGGTAGGAGAGGACGAAGAGTATAACAGTTCACCTGTTTGTCGGCTTAATGGATGAAGGGATGTATAACTCATGAAAATACAAATCTTAGAAAAGAATGACGTTCTCTTGCGTTTGATAATTGGAGGAACTAACACAGCTTTCATGAACACCTTACGAAGAATAATAATCTCTGAAGTACCAGCTATGGCCGTAGACGATGTGGTAATCATCGAAAACTCTTCTCCACTTCAAGATGAAACTCTAGCTCATCGAATCGGGCTTATTCCCTTGAAAACAGATTTAGACACTTACAACCTGCCTGAAAACTGTCAATGCAAAAGCGAGTTTGGATGTAACCTTTGCCGCGTATCTTTAGTATTAGACGTAGAAGCAGAGAATCACACCGTAACAGTATACTCTGACGCCTTAAAATCGGAGAACCCAGCTATCATTCCTGTTAGTGACAGAATTCCCATACTCAAACTGGCACCTGAACAGAAAATAAAGCTGGAAGCGTACGCGCGATTGGGAAAAGGCAAAGACCATGCTAGATGGCAACCAGTTTCCATGTGTGCCTATAAATATGTGCCCATCATTGCAGTGGACACAAAAATCTGCGACCTCTGTGGAGACTGCATAAAAGTTTGCCCCAAGAACGTTCTTGCAAAAACCGGAAACAAAATCGAGATCAGAAACATTGCTAACTGCACGTTATGCCAAGACTGTGTAGCAGCCTGTCAGAAAACTCCTAAGGCTATAGAAGTGAGTTGGGACGAAAGCTCTTTCATTTTCAATATCGAGTCAACTGGTGCTCTAGCACCAGAAAGGATCTTACAAGAGGCGCTTGAAATTGTGGATGGAAAGTTGAAAGATTTTCTAGATCAATTAGCGGTGAAAGAAAATGAAGAAATCCAAGCTTGACAATCCGCAACTGGTGGATCTTATTCGCTTTTTGAAGAAAGCGGCAGCGGAAAATGACGCAAAAATATGGAATAGTCTAGCAGAGACTTTGGCTAAGCCGCGAGGTAGAAGAGTGTCTGTTAATTTAAGCCGCATAAATCGACAAACCGAAAATGGCCAAATAGTAGCTGTTGCTGGCAAAGTATTGGGATCTGGAACGCTAAATCATCCTGTAAACGTAGCCGCTTTTGCGTTTTCTGTTGCGGCCGAAGAAAAAATAAAGAAGGCAAAAGGAAAATGCCTGAAATTTTCTGAATTAATAAAGAAGAATCCCAAAGGCTCAAACGTAAAAATTGTTGGGTAGAAAAAATGGAATCACAAAGTAAACAGTTAACGATAGTCGACGCAAATAATCTGATACTGGGTCGAATGGCGACCATAGTCGCAAAACGTCTCCTCAAAGGGGAAAGCATAATTATAGCAAATGCGGAGAAAGCAGTCATTTCTGGAAAAAAACTCAACAGAGTAAAAGAGCAAAAAGCAAAGTTGGAAATAGGGCATCCACGAAAAGGGCCATACTTTTATAGACAACCCGATCGATTTGTGAAACGTGTTATTAGAGGAATGCTGCCTAGACAGAAGCCGAAGGGCATAGAAGCGTATAAAAGATTGCGAGTTTTCATTGGTGTACCCCAAGAGTTTAAAGACCACCCTATGGAGACAATATTTGAAGCAAACGCTGAGAAGTTGAAATGTCCCTATGTCACAGTGGGCGAATTAGTTAAAGAAATCGGGTGGACTCCAGTAGGCGAATAACATGTCAAGCTCAAAAAAAATCTTAACAATCAGCGGAAAAAGAAAAACTGCTATAGCTCGAGCTACAATAAGAGCTGGCAAAGGAAGAATCCGAATAAACAACGTTCCTATAGAAATATTTGAACCAGAAACTGCTAAACAAAAAATCATGGAACCATTGCTTCAGCTTGGCGATGAAATCAGCAATCAGATCGACATAGACATTAGAGTTTCAGGCGGCGGGTTCATGGGGCAAACCGAAGCCGCACGAATGGCAATAGCCAGAGGGCTATTGAAATGGACTAAAAGCAAACACTTACAATCAATTTTCACCGAATACGACAGAACAATGCTTGCAGGAGATCCGAGACGTAAAGAACCAAAGAAATTTGGAGGCACAGGAGCCCGCGCAAAAAGACAAAAAAGTTACAGATAAAAAGGATGAATTGAAAAATGATTGTTCCAGTTCGCTGCTTTACATGTGGCAAAGTGATAGGCGACAAATGGGAAGACTTTGCTAGACGCGTAAAAGAGGGGGAAGACGCTGGCAAAGTTTTAGACGAATTAGGAGTAACCCGTTACTGTTGTCGAAGAATGCTTCTTTCCCATGTGGAAATCATCGACGAAATAATCAAATTTTATGAAGCTGGAAAAAGAAGACAAATGCGATCAGTATAAAAAGGAGACTTGAATGATGTCCACGGAAATAAAGAAACTAATTGCACGCAAGATTTTCAACAGCCGTGGAGATGAAACCATAGAGGTTGACATAGAAACCAAATCTGGTTTTGGTAGAGCTGCAGCTCCAACTGGAGCCAGTAAAGGCGAAGCCGAAGTGGCGTATTTCCCCAAAGGCGGAGTAGACGCCGCTGTGAAGATTGTTGAGAAATCAATAGCTTCAAAATTAGTAGGCATGAACGCGAATGAACAGGAAGAAATAGATTCCTTTCTACACGAAATAGATGGAACAGAAAATTTTGAGAAAATAGGTGGGAATACAGCTTATGCAATTTCTCTGTGTACCGCGAAAGCAACAGCTGACTCGTATCGTGTTTTGTTATACGAGTATCTTGGGGGCTATCTGGCTTACGAACTTCCCTTTCCTTTGGGGAACATCATCAGCGGAGGCAAACATGCTCATGGCAGAGCTCCTGATATACAGGAGTTCTTGGTTCTCCCCATCCACGCCAAGTCTTTTTGGGATGCTGCAGAAGCCAACGTGACTTTTCACAGAAAAGTTGGTGGAATGCTCAGAGAAACCAAGGAAACATTTACAAGTGGAAGAAGCGACGAGGGCGCATGGATTGCTGACATAAACAACAACGACGCCTTAGAACTTATGATGCAGGCATGTGAAGTAGTTTCGAAACAGCTTGGATTCGAGTGCAGAATAGGTGTAGATATAGCCGCTTCAGCCCTTTGGGATCGTAAGAATAACTGTTATATGTATTCCCATGAAAAAATTAAACGAACACCAGAAGAGCAAATAGAATATGTTCTAGGGTTAATCGAGAAATACAACCTAATCTACGTGGAAGATCCTTTTCATGAAGAAGATTTCGAAAGCTTTGCGGGGCTAACTGAAACAGTTAACAACTGCCTTATCTGTGGCGACGACTTGTTTGTAACAAACGTTAGACGACTTAAACATGGAATCAAGAAAGGTGCTGCCAACTCGATAATAGTAAAACCCAACCAAATTGGAACACTCACCGACGCTTGGGAGGCCGCAAAGGCAGCTAGAGAAGCCCTCTATGCCCCCGTGGTGTCTCACAGATCAGGAGACACTGTCAATGCTGAAATTTCTCATTTAGCGGTGGCCTTCCACTGCCCTGTTATTAAGACAGGCGTAATCGAAGGCGCCCGAATCGCCAAAATCAACGAACTAATCAGAATAGAAGATACCCTAGGGAAAAGAGCCCGAATGGCTGAAATTCCTTTAAAGGAGGAAGATATCTTTGTCAGAAAAAGAAGACGCTGAAAAAATCGAAAACACCGAAAAAATATTTACCGATGAAAGTGAAGAGGAACTAGGTATAGGTGAATCAGAACTTCTGCTACCACGCGACGTGTTGCTCTCGGCCGGCATACACATTGGCACTCGAATGAGGACAAAGGACATGGATCCATTCATCTACCGTGTGCGGCCTGATGGCTTATTCGTGTTGGATGTCAAGAAGACAGATGAACGCATACGAGTCGCAGCAAAGTTTCTTTCAAGATTTGAACCAGCCAACATCGCCGTAGTTGCAGGACGACTTTATGCACGTTATCCAACAGAAAAGTTCTGCGAAGTAACAAAAGCGACCCCTATCATAGGCAGGTTCATTCCCGGCCTGTTATCAAATCCACTTTATCCCGAGCATCTTGAACCAGCAGTCATTGTTGTTTCAGATCCGAAAGCAGACATACAAGCCGTTAAGGAAGCTGGAGTTATGGGTATTCCCGTAGTGGCTTTATGTAGCACTGACAACGATTTTTCGGTCATAGACTTTGTTATCCCAACTAACAACAAAGGCAGAAGAGCGTTGGCGGTAATCTACTGGATGCTAGCAAGGCAAATACTCCGCGAGAAAGGAGAGTTACCGCCCGACGAAGACATGAACTTCTCTATTGACGATTTTGAAGCAAAAATATCGCGAGAAGAATAGCTGGTAGCCCATGAAAATAAGAAGACCTGCCCAAGCTGGATTTTTCTATGAGAATAGTTCCGAAGCGTTGAAGAGGCAGATAGTCGGCTGCTTCAACCACGAATTGGGCCCCAAAAAAACTCCAACTGTGCAAAAAGGTCCTAGGAATATTGTGGGTATCATTTGTCCTCACGCGGGCTACAATTATTCTGGCCCAGTGGCTGCCCATTCCTATTATAACTTAGCGCTTGACGGCAAACCGAAAATTATTGTCATTTTGGGTCCAAACCATACCGGGCAGGGCAGTGGATTAGCAATCATGAAGGAGGGAGTTTGGCGAACCCCGTTGGGTGATGTACCAATCGATGAGGAAACTGCTAACCTCATTTTACACAAGTCAAGAATTGTCGATGTAGACGAGTTAGCTCATATAACTGAACATTCTATTGAGGTTCAACTTCCGTTTCTTCAATACCTTTACGGTTCAGCTTTCAAGTTTGTGCCTATAAGCTTTCTTATGCAAGATTTTGAGTCAAGCTGTGAAGTAGGTTATGATGTTGCGGAGGCTTTAAAGGGCAAAAATGCTTTGATAATCGCTTCCACCGATATGTCTCATTATGAACCACACGAAGTAGCTGAAAAAAAAGATAAAATAGCACTTACTGCCTTAGAAAAGCTGAACGAAAAAGAATTCTATTCAATCGTTGAAAGTCATCATATAACGGCTTGTGGTTATGGTCCGGTGGTTGCACTAGTCGTCGCAGCTAAAATCCTCGGTGCCACGAAGAGCAAGATGCTTTGTTACAAAACTAGCGGCGACGTTGCTGGAGACTATTCAGCCGTCGTAGGCTATGCTTCAGTGGCATTTACAAAATAGGGAAAAAGCTAAGACTTCTTTTCGTTTTGTATGGCTTCTTTGAATTTTTTGTAACTTATCACTTCTTCTGCTTCTGATTTGCACAGCCCTAAACCCAAGTATATAGTTAATCCGTCTGGCAAAGTTTCATGTGGGTTTCGTCTGATATCAAAAAACTCACGATCTTTGTATGCCGAAGTGGCTATGTGTTTGTAGATTCTACGTTCAATTGGATTCCAAACCATGTGAAACAGGCTGCGATATTCGGGATAATCTTTTAACAGAAATTTGCCTTTTGTGCAAACGTCGAGTTTTCTCAAAACATGAAGAAAATCGGCGTCGTCATATAAGTACAAGCTTACTTCTTTGCCGATTATGTCTTTTAACGATGAATCTGTGACTACTATTTTCGTCTTTTTCATCTCTCATTACAACTCGAACTTTCTTTTAGTTGCCTCAACTAAGCCTACAGGTCCCGTCATCATCACGTCACCCACCGGAGTTGCGAAGTGGATCGCGAGGTTCATCTGGGCCAACATGTTTCTGTTAGGCCCCGTGGCTACAACTTTTTCTATGTTAGAGAAACCAGGCGGTTTGGTTAGAAAGAACAAGCCGTGTCCGTTGTCTCTGTAAATCTTCTCATCGCTGAGTTTTCCGTCGGCAAAATCGATTAATAGCCTCTCTATCTTTTTGGGATTTAATAAACGGGTGTGATGTTCCAAAATTCCTACGATGTTTCTTTTTTGAATTATCGCTGCCATTGTGTGCCCGTTTCCAACGTTAATAGCGAGAATCGAATCAACTCTAGCTACGACTGGGTCCTCTAAACATCCAAGTATTGCGTCTGGAGATGTATCCATTAGCAAAACTTTGGCGTTTGGCAACTGTCTCCTTGAAGCTGACGCTGCCGATTTCATTCGCAAGAAATAAGCCGGGATTTCATCTTCGCTGAAGGCGAAAGCTTCAGCTTTCGGATTTTTCTCTAATAGCTCTCTCATCTTTTCGATGCGGAATCTTCTGTTACTCGTTCCTTTTGGAAACACTCCATGGTCCTGAACCGCAACTGCCACGAAATCGATTTCTGAGAAAGCTTCATCGAAAAATGTTAGGAACTTTTGCAGTTCTGCAAGGTTGACTTCTCGAACAGTCAAAACTTCTCCTTTGAAACCGTTGAGCTCATCTTCTTCTTTTACTATTTCAATTCCAAGCGCCTTGACTTCGTCCAAATTGTTTCTCACGGTGTAAGCTGAGTTTTCTGTCATAACCACTCTAAGTCCTTTTTCAATGTGGCTTCTCAAAGCAAAAGCTAATGCGCCCCCACCTATGACGTCGCCCTTGACGAAGATATCCTTGTATAACCTTGTCGCTTCTCTCACCCTCGCCGCGAAAACCTGAGAAGGAGACGGTAACACCATCTTTACGCAGTTTTCAATACTTTGCTTTTCATCATCGTATAAGAGGACGTCTTCGGTTCCAGCGCCGATGTCTAATGCTAATATCTTCATGGAACTGTTTTCCCACCATTCTTTTCCGAATTAACTGTTAGAAAAGGAAATATGTTTGGCGGTGGATTATCCGTTACCCTTCGAGTTCTTTGAGGTGTTCTTCAACCGTTTCGAGTTCCTTTTTCAGTCCTTCTGCGTAACTTTTCAGCTTCTCAATCTTCTCTGTCTTGGTTAGAGTTCTTCTGCCGTGACCATGTTCCGGTGCATGGTGAGGCGGGCCGCAACCGCATTCTCTGCACATGTTTTTTCTTCACCTCCAACGTGCCTAATAGTATCTGAAGTAAAGCATTTAAACTATCCAGTTTATAGCATAATAGTCGCTATTGACAATGAAAGTGATCAGTGTGAACAAAAAGGACAAACACGTCTGTCTATGCCCGCTAAAAGGCGTTATAGACGT
>JBKHJI010000024.1:0-18219 GCA_046538175.1 Bathyarchaeia archaeon
CCGCAAAACTTATCACCCGATTGTTAACACGTTATTTCATGACCCTAAGAGTTACCAGTATTTGCCAAAAAAACTAAAATATCTCATATCCTATATGTAATAAAGATGGTAGATGTCGGTATTTGAGAAAATAACAAGGGAAATACGTGCTGGAGAGACTTTGCGCACTCCCGTAAGGAATGCTCCATTTACCATTGATTCTATCAATACAAAACACGTTGTTTTCTTTGTGGGGGCTAAGACAAAAATCAAAATTCCAAGAGCTTGTTGGGATGGAATACCTAATTTTCTTAAGGGTAAAGATTGGGTCAAAATCGGAGCAAGACACGATATTGCCCCAAATGGAACTTTTGAAGAGTATTTAGACCAGTATTGGTCAGAAGGCAAGAGTATGCATCTGGAGCTTCATACGTTGTGCCTGTGCTTGAGCGTCTTGAAATTGTTGAAGTTGACCACAGAATACCATCAAAAATCAAATTGAAATAAAGTTAGGCTATCAACCGAAAAGTAACAACCTCACAGAAAAGACCCATCAACCGTAGAGGTACCAGAACCGGCGTAATTGATTTCTCAACATATCTTGACTCCTTTTAGGGTTTGAACAACATCATCCACGCTGTCATACGTCCTTTCTGGTAATTTCTGCAGCATGTCAGACGCTTGCACCCGCTCTCCCTCTGTTAAGTCTATTAACTTCAGCCTTAATGCTTTATGAGTTGTTGCTTTAGGCTTGGGAATTTGGCGTCTTCTTTCAAAACCTCGTTGAACTTGGGTAGAGACAGAGACGGCATATCAATGCTAGAGTTGTAAGAATAGTCTTGACCTCCTGCTTCAAGTCGAGCCTATTATTAAGCACTTGCTCTGCAAACTCGAAAAAGAGCTACTATAATCGCAGCATTGTATCCACGGTTCAGTATTTCTACTGGAAATCAACTTTTGGGTTTAATGTATGCCAAGATACTAGAACGGTGCGTACTCAAGCCTACAAATCCTACGCCAAATGGAAGAAAATCGACCTGTCAACCATTGACCTACCCAAATTCAAACGCCACACCACACAGCCTTACATTCCAAAAGAAACCCTGCTGGACCAACTGATCAGCGGAGCCGGCTGGAAAACAGGCGCATTTCTGATGTTGCTCAAATCGACGGGTGCGCGGACGATTGAAGCCGCACGCCTAAAGTGGAGCGACATAGACAAGGCAAATCGTCTAATCACAATCAGGAACCCAGCCAAGAACGGCCTACCCCGGCAAATCCGCGTTTCAGAAAAGTGCATACAGATGCTTGATCGGCTACCTCGAAAATTCGAGTACGTGTTCGGCGAGGATCCTAAACGCATTCGGAAGCGGATGCGAAGCAACTTCCACTGGGCCCGCGGCTACATCGCGGCTAAAACAGCCAACAAAGACCTCCTCAGGATCCACCTGTACACCTTCAGGCATTTCTTCGCCACCAAACTCTACCTGCAAACCAGAGACATACCCTACGTGCAGAAGAAGATGGGCCACAGGTCCATAACAAGCACAACCATCTACGAGAACAGCGAGCCGAACATGGACATTGAAACCTACACGGTTAAAGCTGTGACCAGCAGAGAGGAAGCCGAAAAACTTATGGCTTTAGGCTACGAGTTCCATTATCACACACAGGACGGTGTTGACTTGTTCAGAAAGAAGGTGACAGGACTTGACTGAGCCAGAACTGTTTTACATGAACCGAGAAACCGGAGAATGCACCTGGAAAAAGCCAACCGGAGAGTTTCAGAACACATTCGCCGAGATTCAGAACACATTCGCCGAAATGTTCGGCATGTGGGTTGGACGTATCTTAGTCACAGCGGAAAATAAACGGTGGGCAAATATAGCCGCTAAGACCGCCACAGGCTTTGCCTCTTCAATCATCATGTCTCCTGCAGAAGCAGGAATAGAAGGAATTGTACCGCCGAAGAATACCCCCGATGGACGTGCTGGTATCTTGGTTCAGATATATCACACGACACGCCCAGACTTGAAGGCTCAAATGATCCTTAGAATCGGACAATGCATAATGACTTGCCCCACCACCAAGGCTTTTGACGCGCTGCCGAAAGCTAAAAGAAGATTGAAAGTGGGTCGGAGCCTTCGCCTCTTCGGGGACGGCTTCCAGAAAAAAGACGTTATATCAAACAGGAAAGTTTGGCGAATCCCGGTTATGGAAGGCGAATTCGTAGTCGAAGACAATTTTGGGGTTGCAAAAGCGATTGCCGGAGGCAATTTCATCATCATGGCCGAAGACGTTGCTGCCGGTTTGCAGGCAACAGAAAAGGCTGTAGAAGCCATAAACAGTAATGCCAGCAAGGTGATAATGCCTTTTCCCGGAGGCATCTGCAGGGCAGGCTCAAAAGCGGGTTCACTTAAGTATAAGCTCAAAGCTTCCACTAACCATCCCTTCTGTCCAAAACTAAAAGAGCTTATTTCTGACTCGCAGATACCTGACGGTGTTGGATGCGTTTACGAAATCGTTATCAATGGCCTTAGTTTGGATTCTGTGAAGAAAGCAATGGCTGAAGGACTAAGAGCTGCTGTGAAAGTGCCAGGCGTGGTTAGAATTTCTGCTGGAAATTACGGCGGAAAACTCGGTCCTTACCACGTCTATCTTAAAGAGGTGCTTGGATTAGGCTAGATTGTTTTTAAGCCAGTCTGCAAGAACAATCTTTTTGCTGTTGTAATATTTCTCTGCGGAGACAATTCCTCTTTTGGCTAGCCTTAGAAGTGTCCTGTGTGTTTTTACTCGAGAAAAACCGGTTTTCCAACGAATGTCTTTCTGCAACATGGTTCCGCCTTCAGCAGCCAAAGCTTCAACTACCTTCTTTTCATCGTTATCTAAAACTCGCAAAACAGCTGCGAATACGGATTCGCCTTTTTCAACGTTTAGATCTACGATTTTTGTCTTCGATCCATCTACGCTAAGTTCAGGAAAGATTAGAGCATAGCCCAACGTCAACGACGCTACAATAAGCGGCACAACAAACAAGACAAACCATAAAGACCGTGATACTCTGTCGTCTGCGCCGTATCCTCTTCCAAAATTTGCTCCAAACACAAAAAAGAACAAACCCAAAAAACTGACCACTAACGCAACCAGTGCTACGAAAATCAGGAGCTTCGACTGCATGTTTCTCTCACAGAATGTGAAGACGAAACGTTTCTTATAAGGTGTTTCAAAATTTGAAACATTCCGTTACGCTCAACATCTATACCACCCGAAAACATAGTCTCTCAATAAGAAAAAGAATGGAGGTGAAAAAACAAATGAGCAACAAGATGAAAACCATTCTGAGCATCCTCTTGATACTAAGCGGAGTAGCCATCGTCCTGCTAGCCACACCTATACAAGCCTACGTCAACGAAATCGGTAACAATGATCTAGCTCGAACACAAGATCGCCATAGAGCGAGAACAAGAAACTGCAATTCCATATGTGATGGCACTTGCACACAATTTCAGAACAGACAAAGAATGCACGAGAGCACCAGAAGTGGAATGCGTAACGGCACAATGAGTTTAAACCAACATGAATATCGCTACAAGTATCAAGAACAGCCATAAGGCAAGCAACGTGATTTGGCAGATTGCGCCTATTTTTTCTGTTCTACGTGAAAACTTGGATTATGCATAGAAATACACCGTTTGTCGTTGCTGACCGAAAAACATTAAGAACAGCTTCTCCGCTCAACCCACAAAAAAGGTGCCTATGGCAGTTTTATATATTCGTTACCTCTTCCTTCTGGCGAACCCACCAAAACCCTATCATATCGTCTGCATGTTCGCTGGTCAACAACGTGTTCCAGTTTGCCCCTAACTTCAATCGTGTCACCATTATCTGCGAGACTGTCATAAAGTCCTTCGTAAGAAACCACTTCCTCCACTTCTGCTTCGACCCTTCCTTCCAATTTCACCTCTCTGACCTTGTAAACAGCTGGAAGAAAAACGCTGCCCTTAGCATCAGAAACAACCGCTTGCAGAGCCACCATCCCAGCAGGATAATACGTTTTGTCCCCATACTTTTCAGTTAGCTCTTCCTCCAATTTGACAGGATGCACAGAAAACAAAATGCCATCAAATGCGCCTATGTTCCACTTTCGTGCAAAGATTCGCTTAGCCTCGGCAAAACTGATAGGATGATTTTGAGTTTTGTTTAAACACCATTTTTTGAGTTTTTCTCCTTCAAAACGTTTAACGCTAAGATTTTCAAGCAAAAAGGCTTCAGTTAAAGCGTCTTTCACTGCATAACCATTCTCTACTCCGTAAACAGTGATATCCATGTCTGAAAAAGTCGGATTATGTATACCCAGCAGTATCGACCCTGTGACGCCGAAATTGTCAATGGATACCGCGCTCAATTCAGACAGCAAAGAAACAAAGCGAACAACCATCCTCTGCAAGGAGTCGAGATGCATATTTCCGAAAAGCTCTGCCAACTTCTCTTCGGGCTTAAAATGCTTCTCTACACGCTTCTTTGGAACAGCAGTCATAGTTATGCCGTAAACAGAGGAAAAAAACACATATTGAGAATAACCTTCTTCCAGAAGTTCAAAAGTTTCCAGCAAACTTGGAATAGTGTAAGCTTGCATCACACGTTTGAACCGATATTTCTCATTTTTCTTCCATTTTCCTTGGGGATCAGGCCAGTATTTCACGTAGCTGACTACTCGATCAGGAGGATGATAAGGTCCTACCACGCAGAAGAAAAAACCCTCTTTGGTGCTTATGAAATCTCGGTCTCTGAATGCTCGTTCCCTTAGGCTATTCATCGTGCCAGCACCATAAAGTCTGAGGGTCTACCTCCAAGAAGAAGCCTAAAGAACGTGTCTTCATCCTTCTCGTGTACTTCTTCAACTTTTCCTTGTGCCACCACCGTTTCGCCCTTCCGCGCCTGGTCACAGAACCGCCCTCTAAAAGACACAATTTCGGTCACGGTCTCCCCGCGTTCTCCTTCAAGTGCCTTAACATTCACAATAGAATACTGACAAGGCGTGAAGATGGCTTCAGAATCATCCGAAATCGTTGCTTTGATCTTTGCATAGCCAATCTTTCGGTAAACCTTGTCGCCGTAACTTTCTTCAACTTCGTTCCAATCTTTCACACATCGAATAAAGAAGTCGTGATGTAAAAATTTGCCTTGCAAAACCTTTCTTCGCTCGGCAGCCACAAAATCTCGGAAGGACATAATCGTATCCCGTAAACGAAAATCGTAAAGAGTTCTAAGTTCCTCCAATGTATACGATTTTACAAGATTTGCTCCATCCTCCATCGCAGTTTTCAACGCTTGATAGATTTTGAGGCAGTTTTTCCTTCCGTAAACTATAGGATCAATGTCCGACCTGGAAGTGTGCAGCTTCACTAGAAGTGAACCAGAAATACCCAATTTATCCCAAGAGAGCCCCGTGATATGTTGCAAAAACTCAGCAAAACGCAAAGCATCAGTTTCTAGCATGTCTAATTGGTTGTTATCGCAAAGCTCTCGCAGACGACTCGCTGGATCATAATAATGCTTTATCTCTTGTTTAGGAACTTCGCACAACTGTTCACCAAAAACAGGGTCAAAAATGAGATAGTGAGGAAAGCGCTCTTCAAGAAGCTCATAACGCTTGGAAAGAGAGTAAACCTTTTTGTACGCTATTCCTTCTCGTTTGCGATTTCCTTGAGAATCTGGAACAAAACGGGGGAAAGCAACTATTTTATTTTGAGGATGGGCCAACCCTTTAACATCAAAGATTATTCCCCTGAAGCTTTCGATATAATCGCCCTCACGACTTTTTGAGTTGGTGAACTTTTTTTTTGATAAATGTTTTTCAGATTTTTCTGGGAAAGAGGTTTGCCTTCCGTAATGCAAGGGTTAGGCCAACTCCGAAAATAGTTGCGATCGCCGTGAATATCATTCTTTCTATTATCGATACTGGCAGCATATACATGAAAAGCGATGGCACATTAGGCAATCCATAGGGTTGTAGAAAATATTCTTCTATAATTTGAAGAGGGATAAAAACATCAATTGCAAGAACAAAAATGAGGTTTCCAACCATATGATCGGATATAATTCCACAGTAGCTAGCCAGAACGATCGCAGAAGCAAATTGCCCTTTGCCTTTTCCGAAAACTCCGTAAAGGATCAGTATCGCCCCAAAGAAGTAGAATGGAATTGAGAAATAAGAGAGAATCCAAAAATCGCTAAGATATGGTCTCGTAAATATGTAGCCAGTTACCATGATCAAAATACCATAGAGAATGTGGGCTGGCTTAACTTGCCATCTCTCGTTATAATTTGTTTTGCCTTCTTTGAACGCTTTTGCAACCCATTCTCTAGTGATTATTATGGCGAAAAATCCTCCTAAATGAAGAATTGGATATAATGGGGCGCGTTGCCCTACCCACGAAAAGTACCAACCCAAAACCAGCAAACCCAAAATAAATGCTGCCAACATCCAACCTTTCAATCTACTCTCAGAATTCCTGTAACTTCTCTGCGTCAACAAACCAGTAACTAATGCTGCAACTGCTGGAGCAAAAGATGTGAGAACACTAAACGGACTACCAGCCGTCATCAAACCAGCTATTAAGGCTGCTAGGAACCCTAAATATGGTCCGGCTATCAATCCGTAAATCGGCGCCAAAGCGGCATCGAATTTTATACTTGCGTCAGGAACTCCAATTATAGGTATACCAGGTACGATTTTTATTGTAATCACTGATAAAGCGGCAAATATCGCCACAAAAGCAACGTCTTTTGTTGATAAGCCCATAAAGTTCGAATACCGCATTTGTCCATAAACCCTGTGTAGTTTTGTAAATTGCTGTGTAATTTTGTACACAACGTTAATAAAACTTCCGTCCAATCTCTAACAAGAGGTTGTTCTTTGCGTCACGATAAACACAAAACACCAAAGCATGTTTCCCAATGTCTTCAGCTTGCCATTCTCTTAGAAGTTAGTGCCCACAAGCCTGGAAACGTTAACAGAACAGTTGGCTTTCAAAGTACGCGATATGAACATTTTCTGGCTTCGGCGATAGCTGTTGAACCCAGTTTTGCACGTGCTGCCCATCGAGGCCTCTTGGTTTCTGAAGGAAAGATTGAGCCAAAAGAGATAGGCATAGGAAAGATCGTAAAAAAGGCGATATCAGATATTGACGCTTGGCAACGTGGAGGCAATACTTTGCTGGGGACGGTTCTTCTTTTTTCCCCTATCGCTGCAGCGGCTGGAATGATGATGTTGAATGAACGACAAGATGCCGCGATTCCCAAAATCAGAGAGAATGTAAAACTAGTTGTGGAGTCAACTACACCTTCAGATGCGGTGAATGTTTATGAAGCCATTAACATAGCCAAACCTAATGGCATGGTTGGCAAAGCACCGGCGCTCGACGTAAATAACCCAAAGTCGAAGAGGATTATTCTGCAAAAAGGCATATCGCTCTATGACATCTTCAAAATCTCTGCCCCCTACGACTCCATTTCGAAAGAGTGGATAGAAAACTATGCTTTGACCTTCCAAGTAGGCCTACCATATTTCATTCAACAACTCGAGGATATAGGCGATCTAAACACTGCAATAATCCACGCTTTCCTTCATGTTCTCTCCATAGTTCCCGATACCCTCATAGCACGAAAAGTCAGCTTGAAAAAAGCAAAGCAGGTTTCAGAAACGGCGAGAAAAATATTGAGCTTAGGCGGTTTAACAACTCCTCAAGGCAAAGAAAAACTTGCAAAATTCGACAGAGAACTTCGCCGCATAGACAATCGGTTTAATCCTGGAACTACTGCAGACATAATAGCCGCCGTATTGGCCATAGCCATTCTCAACGGCTATCGCCCATAAGCCCCAAAGAGTAAAGGTTTAATCGGTAGCAATTCTTTAGGTGCATCAAGACACGCGGATGGTTTTATGATTGTCATCGCTGTGATTGGCAGCAAAAAATCAGGCAAAACGACCACCATAGAGTCATTAATCAGAGGCTTAACAAATCAGGGATACCGCGTAGCTACGGCGAAACATGTTTCTGAACAAGAGTTCACAATTGACTCCTCGGGAAAAGACACGTGGCGTCATACACAAGCAGGAGCAAAAACAGTCATGATCGTGGCCCCTCAAGAATTGGCGATTATAAAGAAAGCAGACACCACGAAATTAAGGCTTCAGGAAATTGTCGAAAGCTGTCAAAACGACATAGACATAGTAATCCTCGAAGGTTTCAGAAATCTAGTAGGACATGACCCAGCGATACCTAAAATCGTCTCTATAAAAAGGTTTGAAGAAGTTGAAGAAGCCTCCAAGCGTTTTAAAACGATAATAGCATTTACAGGGCCAGCCAACTTAGCCGCGAAGAAACTAGACACACCGGTGATTGATGTACTGGAAAGCCCTAAAAAACTGATAGAAATCGTGAAGAAAAAACTAGGCTTTGGACCATAAAACTATATGCCCACAATCCTTATTCGGAAACAAACATCGAATAAGCTATGTAACGGCAGTCATCAACGTGTTCAATACGCCTGACACAAATGAAACTTAGTCGCGTTTTGGCAAAGCCGCATTTAAATTATCATAGATGCTCCGAAAAAGGAACCATCATCCCGTTAAGCGATCCGCCAATTTTCCAAAGAAACTCTTCTCTGCCATCTTGAAGAAATTTTCGTCGAACACTGGATTGAAATCCGGATGTTTCTCTTTTAGCCTTTCAATCGCTTCCTTAAGAGCTTCTTCTCGTTGTTTTCCGTTGACCAGTCCCTTTCGCCTATATGCACTGTAATAGAACCTGAGCTGATTTTGGACAGAGCCTTTAGTACTCGATGGGATATAGCCCAACTCAAACTTGACAATTTTGTCCATTTCTTCCTTTTTCAAAGATTGCATCACTTCCCAAATCTCGTCAATATGTAGGAGGACACAATAAATATATCTTTTGAAGCATAAGTGTCAAACAACCACCAACAAAATAGGTCTGCATAACCGCTGCCTTTAAGGAACACAGACTGTCTTTTTAAAAGATTTTAGAGAATATATTAACGACCTTCTTCTGTTTAAACATCCTTATGTAACTCTCAGCTTCTATACTTCTATGCCCAAATCAGTCAAGGAATGAATACAAAAATGAAAGATATACAAGAACTAAAAAATATCTCCCAAGAAATTCAAACCGAATTATTGCAGAAAAAACTTTCTTTTTCTGAAATTAGATATATACTATCCGAAGTTCAAACAACATTTGCCATCATGCAGACGACACAATATTTGAGAAAACTTGAAGACAAACCTGAACCTGACACAAACAAACTTCAAGCACAATCCATGTGAACAATGTATGCCATGAAATGAATTCGATGATTTGCGCATGACTCGCAGCATTACCGCTGTTCATACCTGACACCCCTTCTTCGATTATTTCAGAGTTCAAACCGCTCATATTCTCTTTTTCCAACCAACCAAGCTTACGTCTAACTGGTTGTGGAGTTTTGCAATGAGAGAAGTTGAAAGACATCGTTTTCTAGAAGATTCTTCCAGCCACGTTCAAAATGAAACGATGAATTGTCACTGATCAGCCTAATTTTGCAGGAATAGCCACCGTTTGAATGCCCCTTGCAATCAGATTTTTTCTGAGGAACCTTGCCACACTTGGCTTTGCATAAATCATCCACAAAATTCTTCATCGTAAGATATAGCTTGTCTGGTTTGAAATCAGGCATAAAATCATCTGAAATAATCTGGATCCCCTCCTCTCTGAGTTTTCTCCTCGCTGCTTTCGTGAACCTCCTACTTACGAGAACCCCTTTATCGTAGTCTTTCCGTTTTATGGTCGCGACAACCTCGTCAATAGAGTTTGCTCCAACAAAACCTGACTTGGATTTCGGCTCAGTTATGACACGTAACAATATCTTATCATTTGTCTGGTCATCTGAAATAGTCAACTCTACCCCGTCATCTCGTCTCTTTTGTCTTTCAAATTCATAATCTTCCATGGCCATAAATAACGCCGTCTTCAATTCAAGACTCAATTAAACACTTCACCTCCACTCCATTTCATACTGCATTCAATCTGCAAAGCAGAAACTAGATCACCTACGAGTCAAAACACATCAACCCTTCAAAGATCGTAGAACCATCTACACTAACCTAATTCTCATGACGCTTTATATATCCTACGCGCCGAATCTAAGAGGAGCAGATCATCTAAAAAGAGTTAGAAGATAGCAATTGCAAACTGCATTTATATTAGTTTATGGCTCTCTAAAAGAAAGGCTAGTTCAGGATGACAATAATCATAGATGACGCAGGTATTGGAGATCTCCTTTATGGCGTAGTCATAGGAGCCTTCCGCCCTGAAACACAAGAGTTCAAGTACGACATCTTGGATGTTAAATATTTCAAACCCAAACGATTTAAACAAAAAGAGTATCTCAAGCAAACCTCAACGATCATATTTCAGTTACTACAAAAACTCAAACTCAGAGAAGATGAGCCGATTCACATATGCCAAGGCTATATCTTTGATCAGGCAGCTAAAGACTTGAAAAAAACCTATGGCGATAATCGGGTCTTCAGGATCAAAGTAACTGGAGAACCACAACGGCTCACCGAAACAGCGTACATTGACGAGATAAAAAACTTGGGCTACAAGCCTCTGGAAGAAAGAGCAGAGAAAAGAGCAAAAAGCTTCTTTCACATGATGAATTGGCTGAAGAAAAATCCAGACAAAATGAGATATGCTAAGACCGGCTGGCCCCGTCTTTTCAGATACCGTTTATTCAAATCATACAAAGCCCACCAAAGGGCAATTGAGGACTAGTAAAAGCGCATGCATGAGAAACCATTGATCCAATATTCAAAGAACAAAGGTTTTGAATAGGCAAAGTTTTAAGGCTTCGGGATATAGATTGCCTTCAGAAGACCAGTATCGCGTTCGGAACATAAAAAAGATTAGGCTTCAAGAGGCTTATTCGGGAATTGAAGATATTTGCTGAAGGGAGAAAGGAGTTCTGCTTACTATAAATAAGTAAGGTGCAAATTTCTTCAAATCTTTCCGATGCCTCCTCAAGCCTTTTTTTCAATTTAGAGTGCCTTAAAGGCGTCAAACCATTTTGTGTAGGACGCAACCATATCAAGAGAAACGCTGGGTTTACGGTCTTCAAGTATCTGTCTAAAATCGTCCATTGTCACGGGCCTTGGTTTAGCTTGTTTGTCGTTTGCTCTTCCAGACTCGAAGAATTCTCCGATAACTCTTAGATAAGCCGATTGACAGCAATCTTTTATGTCGCTTCCTGAAAACCCTTCAGAAAGCCTAGCTAACTCGTGAAGACTAGCATGTGGTTCTAGGTTCAAATCGCCCGTGTAGAGTTTAAACATCTGCAGTCTTGCATGATGATCTGGCAGGGGCACCATAATTCTCTTCTGAAATCTTCGGATGAATGGCCAATCTAAATCCCAAGGGCGATTGGTGGCGCCGATGACGTAGGCGTGAAGGCTTTTGCCCTTATCTATTACACCGTCCATTTCCTTAAGAAACTGGTTTCGCACACGGACTTCACCGCCTACTTCGCTCGAATGTCTGCCCATCAAAGAATCTAACTCATCAATGAACACAATGGCAGGTTTTCCATTGTTGGCCGATTTTCTCGCAGAAGCAAAAAGCTGAGCCACGTTTTTCTCTCCTTCTCCAAGCCACTTGGACATTATAGAGGCAGCGTCGACTGATATGAAACTGCCGTCAATTTCGGTGGCTACTGCTGCAGCAAGCAAAGTCTTTCCACACCCAGGTGGTCCAAAGAGGAGTATTCCACGAGGCCATCCTAAAGGAAACAAATCAGGTCTTTGGACTGGGTAAACAATTGCTTCTTTGATTGCCTTTTTTGCCTGTTCTAAACCAACAACTTCTAACCATTTTACGTTGGGCTTTTCCTCAACGATCAACTCGTCAAAGCTTGCTTTTCCATCTTCCCGAGGAGGTGCAGCGTCAGCTCGAGATGGTTCTACTTCGGGTTTGAGCGGCATTTCGCCTTGGAGCACTTTGACCCTTTCTTGGTACGCCATTGCTCGTTGTATGTACACTTTGTTTAAGCCATAGTCTGGGTATAGATGTGCTATTTTCAACAGAGTTTCTATGGCTCTTTGATACATCGTGATGGCCATTCCCCTTGAGCCTTGCTTGTCTAATCTAACAGCTTCAGATGCGTAGTTTGTGGCCGCTTTTTCAAGTTCTTGAGAAGCACTCATCTTGATCACGTTTCCATGATTATTTTGCCTTTAGCTCCGAGATTTTCCAATGTTTTTTGGACTTCTTTAGGCGGTATTTTCAGCTTCAATGCACATTCGGTAACGTCTAATTGACCGTTACATTGCCGAATATAGTCCATCAATTTGTCTTCCAGAACCTCAGAATGTTCAATTCTGAATGAAATGCTCTGCATTTTCAAGTCTTTAATGGAGAAAAACGCTTCAGAAGTTTCTCTCTGCTCCTCTCCACCAGATTCTGGACATCCAGCAGCTAGGGCAACCATTTCTTTTACGGGTTTCGGTTGCTCCGCTTCTGGTAAAGTTTCCGAGGTGGGCGGTTCGGGGAGTTGCTCACTCATTTTTTGTTCGAGAATTGCGTTGACCTCTTTCATTATTTCTTGTCCAGCAGGAGTTTTCACAGGTTGCACTATCGGCGGTTCTGAGGAGAACTTGGTCACGGTAAGCGTATCGTGTATGCTATTGTTAACTTTGTCGAGTTCAGAGGCAACATCAGGCATAATGTTGGCAAGATTCGCCGTGACGTCTTTGAGACCATTTAACGCTGGCTTGAGGTCAATCATTATTGTACTGAGCTCTTTGATTGTTTCCAATCGTAGGATTATGCGCTCTATAGCAATTTGCGTTTGTGAAAGAAGGTGTATTAGCTTTCTGACTTCAGCTAATTCATTAGCGCACATTGTTGCGCGCGCGTTATTCTTGTTTTCTAATGCAAAAGTGCATGCGCGGAAAAGACTCTTGTCTCTTTCGCGAAGTCTTATGTGAACTTGGTTCAGCTTAGAGTGTTGAATTTTCAGTTTTCTAATAGATTTTACAATAGCTTCTTCGAGGGGTGGAGGTTCTGACCGAAAGAAGTTTCGAATGTTTGTTTCCCTCCGCCCGCCTTTTCGTCTTTTAGGAGCTTGGTTTGTCGACGTTTTTCACATACACGACAACAGGGGATTCCCCCGAAGGGTCGGGGGATTCTGGTGGTTCGGGAAGCGATGTGTCTAAAGGTTCACTGCTGGGTAATGGTAGAGGCTCTTCTCGCTCTTCGGCTTTTTCTTCTATGGTTTCTTGTTGTGTTTCGCCTAGAAGCATGTTGGAGAGTTTGCTTTTCAATGCTTCAAAGTCGTTCTTTTCGGCGTTGATTCGTTTTAGTCCTTCTTTCACCATTTCTATTGCGGTCTGGTAAGATTCGTCATCTATCTGGCCTATTTCGCGTTCAATCTCTAGATTTATCAGAGCCGAATTGAGTTCTTTTACTCGTTGATTGCATTTTTCTACCTCTTTGTTGACATCAGCGATTGTGTCTTCTGCTTCGGTCTTTAGTTGGTTCAGCGCACCCTCGAAACTGGAGTACAAATCGTCGTACATGTCTTCTGGAATTTTCTTCTGTTCATTCAAGTCTTTTATAGCTTGGGTTTTCCTCCAAAGAAGGGGAATCTGATTGCAGAAGTTGTAGGCTTGCATTTTGAGCGGAGAAAACAACACAACCTCGTCGTTTTCTGACTTTAACTGGTCGCTTGAATACTGTTTGATGTGGCCGTCGCCGTGTTCGATGAATATGCCGTTTATTCTTCCTCCAGGAGTAACTAAGAATGACGCCATAGTACCGATGATGTGGCCGTGTTCGTCTTTTACCGGTTTGCCTAGATAGCCAAAAAGGTTGGATGTTGATTCAGACATTGTGAGTCACCTGTTTTCTCCGTATATCTAGGTGGCTTTGGTGGCAGTCTTTTCTCCAACTTCGGGCATGCCTGAAGGTAGCTCGGGAAATTTCTCTTTGATTCTTTGCTCTGCTACTGAGGATGCTTCTGCGAGGATGTTCTGTGCGTCTTCATTGGCCGACTCGAAGTTTATCGTCAACCCGGTGCTTTGACCAGCGTCAATTATTATGCCGTTCAGCAAATTCCCTATTTGTCCTAGCTCTCTTTCGGCCTCGGGGAATATTGCTGACATACCGTTCTTCACTGTGCTTAAAACGCCAACTGCGGGTGCAAGGGTTGTTACGATGTCGCCGAGTTCAGAAACGGTTCTCAGCCTAAGGACAATCTGTTCCAAGGCGAGTCTTCCGTGCATTATCATCTTTTCCATTTTTCTAATTTCGGCTAGCTCATTTGCGAAAACGTTGGCACGAGCCATATCATGTTTAGTATATGCGTCCACTATTCTGGCAAAGATTTTCTTGTCTCGTTCAGAGAAGCGTTCACTTGCTTGGTCAAGTCTTTGAACCTGAAGTTCTATGCGGCGGATAGCAAAGTCAAGGCGCGGCTTCAATGGTCCTGGCGGTCTCAAAGATTCCTTGATCCTGGTGGTAATTGGTTGCTCAGTTGGGGTTTCTTCCCATTTTTTAGCAAATCTTTCTGACATAGTTTAGTTTACCTCCTAAGCAAACAAGGGAGATTAAAAAGATATTATTACATTGTTATTATGCGCTAAACACTCACGTATATATGTGGCAGTATAAGCCATTTTAAAATTGTTTTAGGCTTTAAATTCAGCATTAAAAGAGAAGCGGGGTCTATTCGCGGTTATAGACAGTTTTGTGTAAGTTAGCCTAAAAAGGGGCTCTCTTGTAGTATGTTAGTTCAAGGTGATTGATATGGGTGATAGAATAAGGATGTTAATCCTCTTCTCGTTCCTAGGCTTCATCGCAGGAATCGTTGCTAACTTCACAGCGCAGCACATTATCCCATGGCTCACCACTCTGATATTTCCAGTTATCGGATTAGAGTGGGTAATTTCAGGTTTCGCCGGAGCTTTTCTAACAGTCATACTAGTTTCAGTATGGGCCTACGTAACTTCGCCTTCCGACATGTAGACGCCGCTCAGTTTGCAAATCGAAATCTTCCCTCATCTAGCCATATTTTAGAGGCTAGACACTTAAGCAAACTGCCAAAAGATTATCAGCCAGTATGCCGATTTTTAGCGTCAGGTTCCTCAGTTTGAGAAAAGAAGTTCAAGTTTTTGAGCTGTTGGCTAAACCTGTTCGAAACGTTTTAGCAGAGTTAGGGCTTTCGAAAGCCACAATGCCTCAAATGAAGGCTATCCCGTTCATTCTCAGAGGTGAAAACATTCTTCTAGTGGCGCCAACAGGAAGCGGCAAGACCGAAGCAGTTCTTCTTCCCCTGTTTTCACGAATTCTTAAACAACCAGAGGAGCAAGGTATTTCTGTTCTTTACATCACTCCTCTGCGAGCCCTAAATCGCGACATGATAAAACGAATGGCTTATTGGGCGTCGAAGCTGAGCATTTCCATCCAAGTCCGCCATGGCGACACCGAAACCAAAATTCGAAGA
The DNA here is from genome assembly GCA_046538175.1 of Bathyarchaeia archaeon. Lineage (GTDB taxonomy): Archaea > Thermoproteota > Bathyarchaeia > Bathyarchaeales > SOJC01 > JBKHJI01. The sequence goes on from JBKHJI010000024.1 coordinate 15,547, forward strand.
AAGCAAGCAATTTCTCCGCCTCAAATACTCATCACTACGCCTGAAACGCTTCAGGCCATTTTACCCGGCTCGCGTATGCGACATCATCTGAGCAACGTACGTAGCGTGATAATTGACGAAGTGCACGAGTTGGCAACCGACAAGCGTGGAGCACAACTGTCTATAGCTCTAGAACGTCTTCATGAAGTTGTCGGTAAAAATTTTCAAAGAATAGGCTTATCAGCCACGGTGGAAAACCCTAGAAAAATCTCAAAATTCGTTTCGGGTTCAAACAGACCCATTAGAATCGTGGAGATCTCGCTGCCAAAAGCCTACATGTACACCGTTGAGTATCCGACTCTTGCAGATGCAGATTTTGATCTAGCCGAAAAATTGAGAACCGCCCCCGAAGCAGCCGCGAGAATTAGACATATGCTTGACAGGGTTAGAAAACATACTTCCACACTCATCTTCGTAAACAGTCGAACCAACGCTGAGATGTTGGGACATAGGCTCAGTTTGCTTACCGATGACGTCGCGGTGCATCACGGTTCACTATCCAAAGAGGAAAGGATGAATATTGAAGACGAGTTTAAAGCTAATGCTTTGAAAGCAATAGTATGCACCAGTACCATGGAGCTAGGCATCGATATTGGCCAAGTGGACTTGGTGATTCAGTATCTCTCTCCAAGACAAGTCGGCAGCTTAATTCAAAGAGTGGGCAGAAGCGGGCACCGTCTAAACCTAGTCTCCAAAGGCGTCATTGTTACAGCTTTTTCTGAAGACGTTTTAGAATCTGTAGCGGCAATACAAAGAGCTCGCAGAGAACAACTTGAACCAATCTCAATGCATGAAAATGCGTTGGACGTTGCGGCACATCAAATAGCAGGCATCCTACTGGACAAACGAACTATTGCCGCCGACAAGGTTCTGAGGATTTTCCACCGTGCTTACCCTTTCAGAAAACTGTCAAAAGTCAAACTTTTTGAAGTGGCAAACTACCTACATACATTGAGAGGGGTACGATTGGAAGATAAAGTGCTGAAGAAAACAAAACGGACGCGTGACTATTATTATGGTAACCTCTCCATGATACCCGACGAAAGACGTTATCCCATAGTCGACCTCCTCTCAGATCGGAAAATCGGAACGTTAGGCGACGAGTTCATGGCCCTCAGAGCCCGCGTAGGTCTCAGCTTCATCTGCAAAGGCAAAGTATGGCGCATCGTGCAAATAGAAGACGAAACAGGCACAGTCTACGTAGTTCCCTCTGAAGATAAATTTGCAGCCATTCCAGGATGGGACGGCGAGATGCTCCCAGTTCCCGTTGATTTGGCCAGAGAAGTTGGAAGACTACGAGAAGAGATTGCAGATTTACTGAAAACAGGCGAGGTAGAATCAACCGCTGAAAAACTGGCAGAAAAACTGGCAGTAAAGAGAGAAGCGCTTCTTGAACCAGTCAGGGAAATTCACGAGCATTTAAAAGAGAATAATCCGCTTCCAACCCACAAACATATTCTTCTAGAAGCGTTCGACAAATATGTGGTGGTTCACGCTTGCTTTGGAGAAGTTGTGAACCGTACTCTGGGCAGCATTTTTGACGCTGTCTTGTCTGACCATGAGCTTATCGTGGGCTGGTGGAACGATGGATATCGAATCTTAATTGAAACGCCACGAAAGGTTGAAGTTAAAACGCTGGAGAAGATTTCACAACTACTTTTCAGTTTGTCCTCTGAAGAAATCGAAAAAGCGTTCAATGACTACATTAAGGGACGCTTTCCCTTCTCTTACAAAATGAAATTTGTTGCCGAACGTTTCGGAGCCTTGCCTCGTGGAAAAACCATGAGTCCAGCGAGGATGGCGGAACTTCCTTCCCGATTTCAGAAGACACCGATTTACGAGGAAACAATTCGTGAGGCGATGATTGAAAAAATCGATATAGCAACAGTTAAACAAATAATGCAAGACATTGAGGAAGGAAAAACTAGAGTCAGCGAGATACTTCGATTAGAAAAACCTACGCCTATAGCCTACCACATTTTCGCAAAATACTCCGAAGTTGCAGAGCTAATGGCCCCGGAACACGTTTTCCTTAGCAACATAGAAAGAATGAAGAAAGCATCGCTAGCAAAGACTGTGAGACTACTCTGCCTCTCGTGTGGCAGTTTCAACACAGATAGACGAATTCGAGATTTGCCGGAAAAACCGTTGTGCAAACAGTGTGGCTCTGGACTACTCGCAAAACTGATGCAAAGACAAGACCCGAAAATTTTGTATAGATTGCTGAAACAGAGGCAAGAAGGGAAAAAGTTGACTTGTCAAGAATTAGAAGAGTTAATCTATGCACGTCGAACTGCAGATCTGATTTTGAGTTATGGCAAGAAGGCACTGATTGCTTTGCAAGTTAGAGGCGTAGGACCTGAAACGGCTTTCAGAATTCTTGGAAAGATGGAGCCAAACGAAGACGACTTTTACATCGATCTGTTGAAAGCCAAGATTCAGTATATACGAACTAGACCATTTTGGGAAGAAAGAAAAGAAAAACTGCGATCTTAACGCCGAAAAGAACCCGACAGTGAAAAAGCAAGAGGAACTCTTATGACTTTTTCGATAGTTGCCCGATGCCCAAAAACGTTAGCCTTAGGGATAGGTGTTTCAACAGCAGCTCCAGCTGTAGGAAGCAGAGTTCCCCAC
>JBKHJI010000002.1:0-58531 GCA_046538175.1 Bathyarchaeia archaeon
CATCGAATCACAACCCTTCAAACAACAACTTCGCATTATGAATTATGCATTGCCCGTCGATTACTCCTCAAAACACTCAGCGTAGATCCGAGGGGACGAGAGACGGGTCAAGATTGCTCGTTGGTTCTTGGGTGGCCTAACGTTTATAAAAAGTCTACCTAAGTGGTTAGGATGATGTCTATGGTTAAGAAAACAACGGTTCTCCTTAGAGACGATGTATACCAAGCTCTCAAAGAAAAAGCAGGACCCAAAAACATTTCAAACTTAATCAACAAAATCATCATCGAGCATTTCGCAAAGAAAGAAAGCATATTGGGAACCATGAAAAAAGTAAACATTAGCGACCTGAGAGACCACAGGGAACGATTATGAAATACGTCACAGACTCATACGCATAGATTGAATACTTCATGGGAAGCAAAGCGGGACAAAAGGCTAAGCCAATAATCGAAAGATTGGAGGAAAAGTTAACCCCCACAATTTGCTTAGCAGAAGTTTACGCAAAAACGCTCAAAATAGAAAGCAGAGAACCAGCCGAAAAACAAAAGATTTTCATCAAAGAGAGAAGCGTCCTCCCATCTTGGACGAAGCAATAGCCATAGAATCCGCAATGATACACGTCGCCATGAAAAAGATCAAGGGCGGGAGGTTAGCTGACTCGGTAGCCAATGCGACAGGACAGATAAAAAAAAGAAGGCCAAAATAGTAACCGGAGACAAATACTTCCAACGTAAGTGGTCTAATTTTGTGAACATGGGGACCCATTTTTCCTGTTTCTGTTTTTATTCGCGCGGACTGTAAATCATGAAATACTTAAATAGATGATTTCTATATTTACATTTGAAGGCGAGCGAGATGGCTAAGGTTGTACAGACCCTCTTAGAAGAGGAGAAATACAGAGCACTTAAAGAGGCCTTTGAAAAGAAGGGGCTGACCATACGGGAAGGATTAAAACTCGCTGTTGAAAAGTTACTGGAATTGGAATTTAAAATAGATCCTGAAGACCCATTTTTCACGCAAAAACCCCTCGGACGAAGCGGTTTAAGCGACCTTTCAGAAAAACATGACAAATACCTCTACGGCGAAAAAGAATGAGGCTATTCATTGACACCACAGCCTTCGTCGCCCTCGAAGACGAAGATGATAAAGAACATGAAGCCGCACTAAATTATAGAGAGAAAATCAGGCGAGAGGGAACATCATTTCGAGCATTATACACTTCAAACTACGTGTTAGACGAAGTATTTACCTTATTAAGATTAAAGCTAACCCACCAAGCCGCAATAACATTTGGAGAAAACATAAAACGCTCAAAGATCCTTAGAACAATAAGAGTCACTCCAAAAATCGAGAACACTGCTTGGAACATCTTCAAAAAATATAGCGATAAAGACTTCAGCTTCACGGACTGCACAAGTTTCGCATTAATGAAGCAAGAAGCAATATCCACCGCCTTCACTTTCGACAAACACTTCCAACAATGCGGATTCCAAACTGTTCCATAACATCCCAAAAAGCAACTCAATTCAAACTAGCCCTACTCACAAAAACAGTCCCTGAATCTGTAATTAGAACCCATAAAGGCGAAAAAAGAATCGTCTTGCACTTCTGAAGCGGAAGAAAAAGCCGCGACGAAGCACCCTACAAATCGCAAAAATCCTCCTTTTCCGCCCTTTTCCTAATCTTCTCAACCTCTTTCCGAACGTCTGCATCTTTAAGCTCTTCTTCCCGCTTCATATTTGACTTCAAAATCAAACGTAAAAATTCAGAATCGCAACTCTGCAAAAGCAACTGAATATTCGGAACCAAGCAGTGCCCACCAATAACACCTGGAAACATCACTGGCCGATCAAGCCTCACACGATGAGTATCCTCGATAAAATCCACTACACCGTCAAAATCCGCCTCAAAACCTCTGCTAACCCTATGCATCTCCTGAAAAAACACAATCATCCAAGCCCTATAAGTAGTCTCAAAAAGCTTAGCTAGCTCTGTTTCTAAACTACTCTTCAAAATTTTAGTTCTGAAACCAGCTTTCTCAAGATGCCCACATGCAGCCTCGGCTGATTCATTATTTACGCCGCCTACATATTTGGTCCAACGTTTCAACTCCCACTTCATATGCTCCAAACTTTTATGCACTCCTCGAACAGGAGAATGCGCCACAAAACAGTTGCAGCAACAATCAAACAGTGTTCTTGTGGTCATAGGCGGAATCGTACTATTAATTATCACGAGTCTAGGCTTAAACCGCTCCACGTGATCGACCACTGCATTCACAAACTCGTCTCTGCTAACGCATGGAATACAAACATGCATAACATCTACCTCACTAGGCAATGCAGCTTGACCAATCTCTTGGATCTTCTCCTCATCAACATCAAAACCGTAAACCTCAAACCTTCCACTTTCCCTCAACAACTCAAACAACGAACGACCAACCTCCCCCAGACCGACAACCAAAACTTTCTCTTGGTCCAAACATCCTCCCTCTTCTAGACAAAAACAAAAAAAGGGCCATCAAACTATTTAAACTTGGCACATCCTAACAAGCTTAAACGTGAAGGAAACTTTATGCCTAAACCAAAAAAGGGCAAGGGAGTAATAATCGGCAAAAACGTCCAGTTCGGCAAAAACGTCACTATCTGGAACTACGTAGTCATAGGCGACAACACAAAAATAGATAATGACACCCGAATAGGAAGCTTCTGCGACATAGGCAAAAACGTCGTAATAGGCAAAAACTGCAACATACAAACCCACATAACCATCTCAAACGGATGCAAAATAGGCAACAATGTCTTCATAGCACCGAACAGCACACTACTCAACGACAAATTTCCCCCAAGCCAACAACTAATACCACCCACCATAAACGACAACGCCATAATCGGAGGAAGCAGCATAATACTTCCAAACACAACAATAGGCGAAAACGCAGTCGTCGCAGCGGGAAGCCTCGTCACAAAGAATGTAGCCCCAGCAACAGTAGTAAAGGGAGCCCCAGCAAAACCCATGATGACCCGAAAGGAGTACGAAACCAAAAAGAAAACCTCCCAGCAAACGCAGCAACAGGTGAAAAAATGAAAATATGGTACGATGCATGCACTGGGAAACATGTCCGATACGGCGTTGCCTTAGCTAAACATCTAAGAAATCGCGGTCACGAAATAATTCTCACCACAAGAAAACACCCAGACACCATAAAGCTAGCCAACAAACTAGGCGAAAAACCAATAATTGCAGGCAAATATAACCCCGAAACACTCGTTACAAGGTTGGAAGAAAGCGCAAAAAGAATACTTGAGCTACTAAAATTGTTCAAGGACGATTTACCCAACGTAGCCATCGCACATCAATCTGTTGAATTATGTCGAATCGCCTTTGGGCTCAAAACACCGATAATTCTGACGGCAGACACTCCGTATGCTGAAGCCGTGAACAGATTGACGATTCCGCTTGCAGATACTCTAATATTTTCAAAAGCAATACCCACACATGTTTTCCAAAAATATGGCGCTCAAAAAATCAAACAGTTCAACGGTGTAGACGAAGTCGCATGGATCCAAAACTTTCAACCCTCAAAAGAACATAAATTCGCCAAACAACTAATCGTGGTCAGACAGTTAGAAACAAGAGCGTCATATGTCAACAGCAAAAGTGACGTAACAGAGAAAATCGCTGCAAAACTTCGAAAACTTGGAAATGTGCTTTTCATACCCCGCTTTGAAACGAAAGAACAAAGAGACTTTATGGATACAGCAGAGCTGGTTGCCCATGCCGATCTTTTTGTAGGCGCAGGCGGAACGATAGCACGAGAAGCAGCACTTCAAGGAACACCAGCAATAGTTCTTTCCGAGCTAGGACAAACTTACGTGAACGAGTATCTAGCAGACGCTGGATTCCCCCTGTTCATAACACCAACATCAAAAGTGCTACCAGTCGCCAAAAAACACGTGGGCAAGAAGTGGGACGTTAAGAAAAAATTGGCAAATCTCGAAAACCCAGTGAAAGTCATTGAAAATATTCTAGCAAAAGGACAGCTTCAAGTCTAAAACAATAAAGCATCTTATATATATCGTCACTTCAACCACGCAAAAATCGCCAGCAAAGTTGAAATGGCAACGAGCAACGATACGACTAGCACCAGCTTTCTTTCAGTCAAGGGTTTATGGCGGGCAATAAGCGTTAACAAACTGCGCCTGTGGTCGGCATACAGCTTATTCTCTTTTAGAGACAAGTGAGCGATTCTGCGGTAAAAGAAAACGTTTAGCAGTATCAGAGAAGAGTTGAAGATGAAAGGCAGAATAGAAATCAATAACGTTTGCTCAATATTGGCAATAACCGCATACGAAGCCAACGTAATGCCAACGGCGAAGGATCCAGTGTTGCCCACAAAGATTTTCCCAGAAAAATTAAGACCACCAAGGACCAAGTACACGAGAAGAGGACCCAAAAGAAGAATGCTCTTCTCAGGCGAAGTAACCATCAACCCAACCATCACAATTGACGGACAAATAGTTTCTAAGCCGTTCAACCCCCCCAGCTGATTCACCGTGTTGGTGGTTACCGTAACTATTAACGGTATTATTATAAAATAAAAGTAGACGCCGAAATCGACTCTGCCAAAAATGTACGTCGCCATCATTGTGGCTTCAGGGCCTAGGGCTTCTCTCTGCACAGCTAGGGGTAGCGACGCAAATATGGGTAGAAACGCTTTGTATCGCCATCTCAAATCCATCCAGTCGTCGAGGAGACCCATAAACCCGCCGAATAAGATACATCCTGCTAATGGTAGAGCTGCTAGATTGTTAAAGTAGTAGAGCAAAAAAAGGTAAACTGCACCGACCAAAACGTAGATGGCGCCTAATCCATTCGGCACCAATGGTTTGTTCGGTTTATGGTGATCTACGGCTTTTGGGAACAAGATTTCCGCCTTCAAGGATTAGGATGGTCAAGGCTATACTGTTGATAGTCCACTTCGTAGAGGGCCACTAAAGCGTGAAGGTAGACTGGTTGTTCCTGATATGTTCCGATTCGGGCCACAGGTGTCCCCGGAGAGTAGTGGGTAACGCTGAAATATTTTAGTTGAGGCGGTTCCTCAAAAGGGGCTATGGAAAGCTTTGCGGTTTGCATCAACTTGTAAATCGTCGTGTTCTTTCCCACCGCGTTCCATTCCCATCCCTCTTCTGTCACGGTTCCGAAAGTGTTGAATTCTTGGCGGTCTCCCCATTCGTGGTAGAACCCAGGCGCCACGGTTTGGTTGGCAATTCTAGCCATCCACCTCCATTTTCCCTCGTCTCCGTAGCCTGAATCGCCTCCGAAGCTGTTGAACGTTGTGAAAACCAAGATGTGCGTCGGCGGCCCGTCTGGGCCGTTAAACTTTTCCTTCAAAATCCTTACGGCTTCGGTTTCATTGGACATGAAAACTTTCCCTATCCAACCTATATGCGTGGAATTGAAGGTGGCGTTGTCTGCAAGAGATGTTTGATTCCCTCGCACTGTAATCCAGTAGCCATAGTCCCACCAACTACAAATAATCGCTGTTTCTGGAAGGTTGAGCTGCATCCAGTTGAGCGTTTCTATCCACTCGTTAATTGACTCTGTGGGTCTTATCGGTACGCTGGAGGCAAGTATCGTAGGCGGTGAATAGGCGTGGGTATACACTCTTGGCGACGGAAAAGCATACGTCAAAGTCAAGATAAGAAACATTAGAATGAGAATGCCCCCGCCGAATTCTTTTCCCACACGCCCCACACCGATTTTCTTGCCTGTGGGCGCTCCCGGCGTTTTTTTAGTCAAAGTAACAAAAGGCCTCAACAAATTCACTATTCCAAAACCCATCAAAATAGCGAATGCAGGAGCCAACAATATGGTTAATCTAACCATAGAACCCGCGAAATACAACGTTGTTAAACCAAAAATGATAATGAAAAGATTTCTGTTGGTTAATTCTCTTATTGCAAAGAATAACCCCACTATAAAGAATAACACGCCGACGCCGTAATCGTAGTATAGTGACCCCCACGCGGTAAGTCTATGTTCTTGAACCGATTGGAATATCTGAGATTGCTCTCTTTGAAGTGGGTTTAGAACGAAGAGAAATTTCGCTCCAATTTCGCCTAAATATCCAGAGTAGGCGAGAGCTAAAAAGCCCACTGTGACTATTGTGAAGAAAACCGCAGTATAAACTATTTTCCACTTTTGAGTTTTTACGGAATTCAATACTTCGCTGAGGCATAGCAAGCCGAAAACTCCCAACACTGGCAAAACTGCTGACGAAGTCAAGAACTGCGTGGAAAGCTTCGGAACGTTAATCGCTAGAAATAGCCCCAAACCGAAAGTTATGCTGTAGGAGATAAGCAATCGCCTAGAGTATCGTTTGACCAAGATCAGAGCAAACGCGAAGAGAGCCGCCATCCCTATGGGATAAAGCGCAGCGCCCCACGACGCACAGATGTAGCCGATCGTCAACCCCGCGGCAACTGCATAAATTGCAGAGTGTTTTTGCGGTCGTTCCTTGTCCAAAGCGCGAAGAAACAGAAACGCAAAGAGAAGAATCGCCCCTATTCCAACCGTCTCGTCATCAAAAAACCCTGCAGACGTTCTTGTAATATGGGACGGATTCAAAGCGAGGAACAAAGCGGAGAAAAGCCCTACTGCTTTGCCTCCAATGTCTTTTCCCAGGAAATAGGCCACTACACAGGCTAACGCTCCGAAAATGGCTGGAAATATTACGCAAAAGTGATAAAGCGATATAGGTACTCCCAAAACAGCAAGTACGTCATATAATGCAGCTGCGGTCATAGGCAGCCCTGGGAAATGTGTTTTTCCCACATTTATCTCGAGAGGATACCAACGTTTAGCCTCTCGCGTCGTCCACGTCACCCAGTCGAAGTAGCCGTCGTTCACTATTTTCTCGGCAAACTGAAACTGAAGATAAGGATCAAACTCTGAGAGCTCAAGGCCCCAACGGATAGGTAACAATCGGATGGAGAGGGCTATGAAGAAGATTAGAGTAAAAGCCGAAATGGTTAGCAACGTGGAACGAGAAACAGAAACTCTCACGTCAGACACTCTGTGAAGACCATTCACAATTTTTTCGCGCGTTATCATCTTTCTAAGTTTCAACAGCCAAGTTCTCCTTTACTCCAGACACGTTGTCCAAACTCTTTTATTTTCCTTATGGTTCTCAAAATCGAATTTAACCTTTTCTAGCGTAGCCATACTTATTCGAATCGTAGAAGGGAAACTTTACAATCTCGGCTTTTGCCTCTTTGTCTCTTATCTTCACCTTAACCGACTCGCCTTCTACTGCGTGCCCACTTTTCACATAACCCATAGCTATGCCACACTTTAGCAACGGCGAGAAGGTGCCGCTGGTTACATGCCCTATTCTTTCGCCGGCTTGGAAAATTTCATGTTTAGGACGGGGAATCCCTGTAGCCAACATTTTCAATCCGACCCGTTTCTTCATTATTCCTTCAGCTTTCTGTCCAAGCAACGCTTCTTTGCCTATGAAACTTTCTTTTTGAAACTTCACCACAAAGCTTATCCTCGCTTCAAGGGGCGTCGTCTCCTCATCAATATCGTTACCATACAGACACATTCCTGCTTCCAACCGCAAAGTATCCCTGGCACCTAACCCGCAAGGCTCGACGCCAAATTCTTCTCCCGCCTCCAACACGGCGTTCCAAGCTTCCACAGCTTTTTCGGGACTTGAAACTGAGGTATCCCAAACAAACACTTCAAACCCGTCTTCACCAGTGTAACCAGTTCTAGATATGAAAGCCCGAAAACCTGCAAGGTTTATCCAAGCACATTTGAACCTTCCAACCCCGCCCAAATCTTCTTTACTAATTTTCTGCAACGTTTCTTGAGCTCTAGGCCCTTGAACAGCAAACATAGCCACAATGTTTGAAACGTCCTCTATTTTCACCTTGAACCGCCCAGCATGTTTCGTCAGCCACTGAAAGTTTTTAGCCCGGTTAGCAGCATTATAAACCATAAGAAACTTGGTCTTTTCTTGCCGCGAAACAACAAAATCATCTTTAATCCCCCCCTTCTCGTTGCACATAACCGAATAGTGACAGCTCAAAGGCTCCAAAGCAGACACGTCGTTTGTTGTAACATAGTTGAGAAACCCCTCAGCATCAGCCCCGCTTATTATCACTCTGCCCATATGAGTTACGTCAAAGACGCCGACACCGTTTCTAACCGCAAGGTGTTCAGGCGTTATGCCCTTATACCAAATCGGCATCTCAAACCCCGCAAAAGAAACCAGCTTAGCCTTTTCAGCGTGAAATTCGTAAAGATGAGTCTTCTTTCTCTGCCCACTCAAACCATTTCACCTTGCATTTTTATTCGGCGGGTTTAACCTCAAAATCTGTAGGTATAAAGCCCAGTTTTCTACCACATTTCGGACATTTCCCGTCATGTTTCTGTATTATTTCGTCAGGCGGCTTCAACTCAGGACCATCATATAAGACACAACCACATTTTTGGCAAAAGACCTTTTGTGGCATAATTTATCCCCTCAGACATTTCCACAACAACAGTCGAAGAAAGCTATTTATGTCTTCTCATGAAAACCACGTGCTTCTCTGCTTCATGCTTCAATCTTCGAATTAGCCACACAAAGACAGCCCAGTAGCCCTCTCACATGCGTGTGCAGCAAATCTGACTGCATGATGCTTGGCGAACATCTCGGTAGCCCCAAACTTTTACCCGCCCTTACTCCCTATTCGCCGTTGTTGGAGTTAAATTCTTATGTATTTCGGGCTGTTAAGTAGCTTTGAGTGTTAAGCAATGGAAAAAACTTCTAACTACGCAGGCTTTTACAAACTGTCTATAGAGGAACGGCTTCGAATTGTAAAAGAATTTGCCAACCTCACCGACGAAGAAGTAAACACTCTCAAAAACACCGGCGCGCTACCGTTTGAGCTTGCTGACCGCATGATAGAAAACGTTGTAGGCGCCTTCCCTGTCCCCTTAGGCATCGCGGTCAACTTTCTAGTCAACAAGCGAGACTATCTCATCCCCATGGCCATAGAAGAACCCTCCGTAGTGGCGGCGGCAAGCTACGCCGCAAGAATGGCGCGAGAAGGAGGAGGCTTCCACACAACCAGCACACTACCTATCATGATAGGGCAAATCCAAACAGTAGGCATAAAAGACCCCTACCGTGCACGCTTGGCTGTTTACACCTACAAAGACGACATACTCAAGAAAGCCAACGAACAAGACCCAGTTCTGGTTTCGGTAGGCGGCGGCGCCAAAGACTTGGACGCAAAAATCATTCACACCCCACTCGGCCCCATGCTAATAACTGAACTTCACGTGGACTGCCGAGACGCCATGGGAGCTAACGCCGTCAACACCATGGCCGAAGCGGTGGCACCCATGATAGAAAGAATAACAGGCGGCCATGTTTACCTACGCATCATCAGCAACCTAGCCACCAAACGTTTGGCAAGAGCATATACCACAATTCCCAAAGAAGCTGTGGGAGGAGAAGAAATCGTAGACGGCATAATTCAAGCCTACCACTTCGCTGCTGCAGACCCTTACCGAGCGGCAACCCACAACAAAGGAATTCTCAACGGCATAATTGCAGTCGTCATCGCCACCTGCAACGACCACCGAGCAATAGAAGCAGGCGCCCACGCATACGCCGCCCACACAGGCAGATACACCACACTGTCCACGTGGGAAAAGAACAAAGACGGAGACTTGGTGGGCTCCCTTGAAATGCCCATGGCAGTCGGCACCATAGGAGGCGCCGTACGCACTCACCCCATCGCCAAAATCGCCCTCAAAATTTTAAACGCAAAATCGGCCAATGAACTCGCCGAGATACTAGCCGCGGTCGGCTTAGCCCAAAACCTAGGTGCACTCCGAGCACTAGCAAACGAAGGCATACAACGAGGTCACATGAGACTACACGCTCGAAACATAGCTGTCGCCGCAGGAGCCACAGGCGAACTCATCGACATAGTCAGCGAGCAAATGGTGAAGGAACACAAAATACGCATCGACCGAGCCAAAGAACTCGTTGAACAGCACCGGAAGAGCCTCCCATGATAATTCTGCCTGGCCCTGCAAGCCAAGAATTGGCGAAACGCCTATCAGCCGAGGCCAAAGCCAGAATAGTTCCACTTTCCTTCAAGAAGTTTCCTGACGGTGAAAGCTACATACGCATCGAAGGCGACGTAAAAGGCGAAGATGTCGCAATTGTTCAAACTACTAGTCCACCTCAAGACGAAAGGCTGATACAGCTCTTCATCATCGCGTCTGCTGCCAAACATCAAGGCGCCGAAAAAATTACGGCGGCGGTGCCTTACTTTGCCTACAGCCGACAAGACAAGATTTTCCTTCCCGGCGAAGCTTTCACCGCCAAAATCGTGGTTGACATACTTGGACACTGCGGCGTCACCCAAATCATCACAGTAAACGCCCACAACCCAGCAGCTTTGAAATCCTTCAACGTCCCCGTAAGAGACCTGTCGGCAATTCCCCTCTTGGCTAAATACTTCAAAGACCAAAACTTTGAAGGCGCAGTTTCGCTGTCGATGGGCAAGAAAGGCCTAGCCACGGCCGAAGAGGCAGCTAAGGTGCTCAAAGGTCCATGCGACTACATACCCACTCGCCGAGACAGACACACCGGGAAAGTCAACATAGAAGAGAAGCCTCTTAAAGTAAAAGGCAAAGTAGCAATCGTCTTCGACGACATCATAAGCAGCGGGGGAACAATGATTAAAGCCGTTGCCCACGCGAAGAAGCAAGGAGCAACGAAAGTTTATGCCGCCTGTGTCCACCCTCTGCTAATGGATGACGCAGGAGAGAAGATTATCCAAAGCGGAGCCGAAGAAATAGTGGGCACCGACAGTGTTCCAAACTCTGCAAGTGTTGTCTCGGTGGCGCCGCTCATCGCCAAAGCTTTTACAGAGCGAGGAGCCTAAACCTTAGTGCCTCGTCTGTTTTTTCTTGTTTCGGGCGAGCATGAGACACTTCCCTTTGCAGAAGTAGAAGCAGTCTTGGAAGCCGAAAACATAGCTTATAAAAAGCCTGAAAAACTGCCACAAATACTACGACTCGAAACCGCAGTGAAAACGGTGAAGATTGTTGAAAAAAGAGCCGCATTAACTCGAATCTGTTGCCAAGAAATACTCTGCTGTCAAGCCTCTTTTGCAGAAATCATGAAAACCCTACAGCATGCTTCGCTTGACTCAATTCTCTGCCCTGGAGAAAGTTTTGTGGTGCGCGTTCACCGAGTGGGGGAGGCAACGCGAAATCTAGCAAGCATGGATTTAGAACGGAAAATCGGCGAGCTGATACTACGCAAAGTCAAAGGCGTAAAAGTCAACCTCAAACAACCACTAAAAACCTTTTTCGGAGCAATAACCGGTAACAGTTTTCTTTTAGGATTGAAACTTGCAGAAATATCACCTACCCCTTTCATGAAGAGGCGCCCCCGAAACCGCCCCTTCTTCCACCCTTCAGCTATGCTTGCAAAATTAGCGAGATGCATGGTTAATTTGGCCACACCGCGCCGAGGCGATTTGCTTCTCGACCCCTTCTGCGGCACCGGCAGTTTTCTCGTAGAAGCCGGCCTAATAGGATGCCGAGCGGTAGGTTTTGACGCCAAGAAACACATGGTCAAAGGAAGCATGCGGAACCTAAAGTTCTTCAACATAGAAAATGACGGAGTAGCGGTTGCCGACGCTCGGTATCTGCCGTTAACAAAAGTAGACTGCATAGTTACAGATCCACCTTACGGCCGTTCGGCGTCAACCATGGGATACACCACTGGACAAATCATCCAAAACTTCCTAGCAAACGTCGTCGACACCATAGCCAAACGGCAACGTATATGCTTAGCCGCGCCTAAAACGGTCAACGTAGCCGAGATGGGAGAAACGGTGGGCTTCAAACATGTCCAATCTCACTTCGTATATGTGCACAGAAGTCTCACAAGAGAAATCGCAGTGTTGGAGAGGAGGGTGTAGATGAGTTTGCAGGTGATTTTTTTAGGAACGGCAGGCAGTGTTCCCACTACCTCTAGGGCGCTGCCCGCTGTGGCCATACAAAGAAAAGGAGAGTTGATTCTCTTCGACTGCGGCGAAGGGGTTCAACGCCAAATGATAAGAGCAAAGTTAGGCTTTAACAAAAAAATGAAAATATTCATAACCCACATGCACGGCGATCACATGTTAGGCTTGCCTGGTCTAATTCAAACCATGTCACTGCTAGACCGCACAAAGAAGCTGGAAATCTACGGGCCCACAGGACTATACGATTTTATTGACGCCATAGAGAAAACTGTACGGTTCACCCTCACTTTTCCTTTAGGAATAGCCGAAATAACACATGAAGAACTAGTGTGCGAAGAAAAAGAATACGAAGTATACGCGGCGCAAGCAGATCATTCGGCCCCCGCATTTGCCTACAGTCTTGTGGAAAAGCCTCGTCCAGGCAAATTCTACCCGAAAAAAGCCAAAGCATTAGGAGTTCCAGAAGGTGCACTATGGTCGAAGCTTCAACACGGATCAGCCGTGAAACTTCCCGACGGAAAAGTCGTTGAACCCCAAATGGTAGTAGGGCCACCGAGACCGGGAAGAAAAATCGTCTACACTGGGGACAGCCGATCTTCAAAACACATAGTAAAGTTGGCCGAGAACGCAGATCTCCTCATCCACGACTGCACCTTCGACGATGACCTTTCAGAAAGAGCCGAAGAAGACGGCCACTCCACACCGCGACGAGCGACAGAAACCGCAAAAAAAGCTAAAGCAAAAAGACTTGTTTTAACGCATATCAGCGCACGCTATAAAACAGCTGACTTGCTATTAGAACAAGCCAAGAAAGGTTTTTCAAAAGTCGACGTGGCCGAAGATTTCATGAAAATCAACCTGCCGCTCCCCTCTCAACGTTAACTGAGAAGTTTCTGCAGCGCCGACAAGCTTTCTTTTACGTTAGAGTAGGACTCCACCATCACAATTCCTTCAAAGCCAATTTTCCGGGCGGTTTCTGAAAACTGCTGCCAGTCAACTGTGCCGTAGCCGACCCCCAAATGTAAATCGTGCTTTCCATCGTTGTCGTGGGCATGGACGTGAACAATCTGCTTGCCGAAAGTCTCCATAAAAACCTTTGTATCACCATTAATGTTAGAATGCCCCACATCTAAGACTAAGCCAATGTTCTCTCCGAGTTCATCGAAAAAACGGGAAAACTCCTCGACGTTCTTCACCAAAAACCCGAAAGGCGCAGGACAGTTTTCCACCGCTATCTCCACTCCATATTTTCTAGAAAGCTCAAGCAGCTCCCTCACTGATTTAATGTTGACTTTCCAATCGGCACCCGGATAGAAACTGCTTATCCCTGTACGCAGCCCTGGATGAAACACCATGAGACGACATTCAAGCCGCCGCGCAAAAACCAAAGATTTCTCGAGCCGTTTCAACACAAATTTGCGGGCATGTTCCACAGGAGCAGCAATGTTAACGACCGCAAAAGGAGCATGCATAGTATACGTCAAACCTTTGTCTTCACCGATTTCTCTAAGTTTTCTCACCCGCTCTAGGTTAAGCGTATGCCAACCGTCGTTAACCAGCTCAACATAGTCCACCGCCACCTCCAGCAGCCTTTTACAGAGACCAGAGAAAGGTTCGCCTAAACAGTGAAGCATTGACAGACCAATGCTAGTTTTCGCCACACTTGTCACTTCATGCTAGATTTCACGCAGGGTTTGCGTCGCTTCCAAGATTTTTACTCCTCTTTTTGCCAATTCGGTGAAGAAAGGCACCGGTTTGACGCCTAATTCGGCGGGTAGAACGCCTTTCTCGGCTATATCGCCTTTAGCCAACATCTGAGCTACTATAGACATGGGCATACCTGTCAAATAAGCCAACGCGCTTACACCATATTTCTCATGAAACGGGCAGACGACACTATATGTATACTTTGCCTTGTCTCCATCTTTTTCGCCGCTTACTTCCACAACCACCCCTGCGACATCTCTAACGTTCACGTCTGGAGGGGGCGCACATTTCAGCAAAAACTCTCGAGGCGATATTTCCACAGCGTCAACTTTGACCGGTTCTCTTCGAGTCAAACCCATATCCTCCAAGAAGTGAATCCGCTGCTCATCTTCATCAACATAAGACATGGCACAGTCCACCGCCTGAACATGCTTACCAACCGACTTCGGCAATGTAGCTAGGCCAGAGTACAAAGCGTAACAACAGGAACGCTCGCCTATGGGCATAGGAAACTTGAAAACATGCTTGCCAGAGAAGGGATGCAATTGCTTAAACTCGCCGTTCACGTAGACCACAGGCCCTTCCGTGTATTCTTCCAGTACGGTGCGAAAAGACCACTTGTACCTTGCAGGTTCAAGATTTACCTCCCCGTAGCGAATGTGCACCTCATCCACCTTGTCAAGCCTGTCGGCGCCATATTTTGCCAAAACATCTGCTAAGCCAGGCGCCACACCGCACCCTAATACCACCGTGACCCCAGCTTCGCGGGCTTTTTCATCCAGCTTCAGCTGCTCCAAAGTCATGTAGTAGACGCCTCCCAAATCGGTGAGCGGCTTTTGAGCTTCAATCGCTGCTCTAGTTACATGGAGGTTAAGATTGTAAGGCGCCGCGTTAGCAACCGCGTCGACATCCGAAATCGCCATAGCTAGACCCTTTGAGTCGGCTATGTCAACCCTGCGCAAAGACACCTTTTCGCTGCCGGCCCATTTGGCTACCGTTTCAGCTTGTTTCACACTGGCGTCGCCAATAATCACCTCCGAAACTTGTGGACTTTCAGTCAAGTCTCGAACGGTAACCATACCCATGGCCCCTCCGCCGCCTAAAACAATAATCTTCACCACTACTTCTCTCCTTTTTAGAAGAATAATAAGAAGCACAGATGAAGTTTATACCTTTCCGTTTCACGTGGTTCTAGGCGCAAGCCAATGAATAAGCTTCACCGGCTCATCACACTCTATCCGAACCTTTATTGGTCCTAAAGGGCTTTCCCCAACTGGCTCACTAAAAGACACGTGTCCAGCGCTAGCAACCTGCTTGTTCAAATAAAACGTGACAACGTTCTCCTTTAATCCCTGAAAAAGCACTTTTCGCGCCGCATCTCGGATGCGTTCTCGACGCAAAAGATTGCCAAACCTATATAGACTCTCCGTATCGCTGATTTCACTTATCAACAAGCTGCCTCTGCGTCTAGGCTTTTCTTCAAATTTCAAACTGCCGAAAATGTTTTCCACTGCCTGCTTGACCTTCTCGATGTCCTCGGTGAGGTTAACTTCAACTTCTATGCGCACATTTACTTGATCCATTTTTAGTCACTTTCTCCAAGAAACTTCGTACTTCTTTTTTAAGCACTTCTTTTCTTCCCTCGTTTACAAACATCACGTCCGCAGAAGCAATCACACTGCCTAACCCAACTCGGAACTCTCTCCAGTCCCGCTCCAAAAAGGTTTCCCACCTCTCCGGATCGTCGCTTCTTTTACGCTTGGAAAGCCTCTTAAACCGAGTGTCAGGTGAAGCGTGAACGGCTGACAGCTTGAATTCCGCAAAGTGTTTTCTGAAGGCGTCGACCTCGTAGAGACTGCGAATTCCATCAACGATTACTATTTTGCTTTTCGCTTTTTCGATTTGAGAGATGCAACGTCTCGCCACTACCGCTGGGCCGTCTTCTTTGCGCAGTTGCAGCATAACATTACCAACGTTTTCAGGCGTAAATTCCAAACCGCGCTGTTTGGTTTCTTTCCTCACAACGTCACCCATAACCACGACGTCGTAGCCCAGCTTCTTAGCAACTTCCACCACTATCGCCTTTCCAGCACCAGGCATTCCTGCCACTCCAATGACAACTTTGTTTCTCACCGCCTATACGCCTCTGCTTTTCTACGCATTTCGTAGGTTAAAAGTTCTTATAAATGCTGTACACTGAAACTATAAGAGCAGATTTGACATGTCAGAACCTATTCGAGCCTTCATCGCCTTTGACATTAACAATGACGAAATTTTGAAGCGGTTGTCTGAAGCTCAACAGAGACTCATGAAGACTGGCGCCGACTTGAAGCTAGTCCGACCCGAAAACATCCACATCACTATGCGTTTCTTGGGCAACATCCAGCCAACCATGGTTAACAAAATTTATAGCGAAATGGAACAAGCGACTTTCACTTCTTTCGCCGTGGAAATTCGCGGCCTGGGCGTCTTCCCAACCCCAAAATATCCTTGTATAATTTGGGCAGGCATTCAAAAAGGCGCCGAACAGCTTAGAGACATATTTAACCGGTTGGAACCCCGTCTCCAAGATCTAGGATTCAAGCCAGACAAGAAAGGATTTAGTCCTCACCTCACAATAGCCAGAGTAAAAACGGGACGCAAAAAAGCAGAACTTGTTCACTGCGTCGATGAGCTTGCCGACTATGGGTTCGGAGTCTTGAAAGCCGACTGTTTAAAATTAAAGAAAAGCACCTTAACCCCAAAAGGCCCTATATATTCTACGTTAAAAGAAGTTCGCCGATGAAAAAAAGAGGCTTTTCTAATGACTTCAAAGCTTGAAAAAATACTTTCAAAAGTCTTAAAAAAAACCACACCGAACCTCGAAGAGAAGACACAAGTTCTCGCTTTAGCAAAAACACTCGAAAAAAAAGTTAAAGACGCTGCCGAGAAAGAAAATCTAGATGTGGAAATACGCGTGGAAGGCTCGGTCGCAAAGAACACATGGTTAAAGGAATCACCAGACATAGACATTTTTATTCGGATCCCATCTACGGTTCCGCGGGAAGCTTTTGGCACCACATATCTAAAAATTGCAAAAGAAGCAACCGCAGGCGCCGAGCAGATTGAACGCTTCGCGGAACATCCCTATTTGGAAGCAGTTTTAGATGGAATCCGAGTAAATATTGTTCCCTGCTATCAAGCGAAAAAAGGCAAGTGGAAAAGCGCCACTGACCGCACTCCGTTTCATACGGATTATGTGAAGCGATTGCTGAATGAGAAGCTGTGCGGCGAGGTTCGACTGTTGAAACGCTTCATGAAAGGCATCGGCGTTTATGGTGCTGAAATCAGAATAGGAGGCTTCAGCGGATACCTATGCGAACTTCTAGTCCTCTTTTACGGTTCTTTCCTTCAAACCTTAAAAGCTGCGAGCAACTGGAAAACGCCGATATTCATCGACTTGAAAGGCTATTATAATGGAAGAGAGCGCGAATTGAAGCTCATTTTTGAAGACGCCTTAGTCATGGTAGATCCTGTTGACAAAGGGAGAAATGCAGCATCTGCGGTGAGGAAAACACGGTTAGACGAATTTGTCGCTGCCTCTAGGGCCATTCTAGAAGATCCACGCGAAGATTTTTTCTATCCTTCAGAAACAGAGCCCTTCCAACCCAAGGAACTACTGCAAGTTATGAAAAGTCGCGGCTCATGCTTCATCTTCATCCAATGTGGAAAGGTGGAAACGGTTCCCGATGTCTTGTGGGGGCAGCTATACAAGTCTCAACGATCGCTTAGAAACCTTGCCGAACAACACGATTTCAAAATCATCCGCGACGCGGTGTGGAGCGACGAAAAAAACCTAAACATGTTTCTTCTGGAAACCGAACATCAACATTTACCACCTTTGAAAAAACATCTCGGACCACCTTTAGACAAGAGAGCAGCATGCAAAAAGTTCCTCAAAAAGCACACACACTCAGGCGGCACCCTATCTGGACCCCGAATCGAAGATGGCCGCTGGGTTGCAGACATAAAGCGAAAATACAAAGACGCCGTAAAACTGTTGGCAGAAAAGCTGGAAGACGGAGGAAGAAACATCGGCATAGGAGAGCTTGTCTCCCAAACAGTCGCAAAAAACTCAACCATCCTAACCGACGATGAAGTGCTCTCCACCTATTTACGCCACAACGACTTTGCAAAATTCTTAACTGATTACCTCAAGGGAAAACCAAGATGGCTTATCGCAGAATAAAGACCTTGGAGACAGCCTAATTGAAAGTTTGCATGCTTTCCCTAACATGCTGTGCCGGCTGCTTTTTATCCTTCCTAAGTGGAGGCGAGAACCTCTACAACTTCCTAACCAAAGACGTCGAAGTGGTATACTCTCCAACTTTTGTAGACACTAAGGAAATCCCAAGAGTCGATTTGGCAATTGTGGAAGGCGGTGTAAGAACAGAAGAAGACGAAGAACTACTGCGAGAGATCAGAGCAAAATCTACCACCCTAGTAGCCTTAGGCATCTGCGCCACCCACGGCGGCGTAACCAGCCTCGGCAACCGCATGTCCCTAAAAAAGTTTCTCGAAGAAAAATTCCCCAAAACGCAGTCCACCACTCTGCCAGAGCTAAAAGACATGATGTATCCAATATGCACCTTCGTCGACGTCGACTACTACGTACCCGGCTGCCCACCCATGCCTGACAGAATAATAAAAACTTTAAAAAGCATAGTGAAAGGCGAAAAACCCGAACGAGTCAAGGAAATAGTATGCCTCGAATGCCCCAGAAAAATACTTCCAGTCAAACCCGGAAAGCTTTACAGAACATATGAAAAAGAGGCAGACCCAAACATCTGTCTTCTAAGCCAAGGCTTCATCTGCCTAGGATCTTTAACGCGGCGAGGATGCGGCGCTCCATGCCCCAAAGAAGGGTTCACGTGCTTCGGCTGTCGCGGCCCCCCGGATCCACTGCTTTACCGATCTCAAGATTTGTTCGAACTTTTGGTAAACGTAACATCGAGAAGAACAGGCATACCCGAAGAAGAAGTGAAAAAAGAGTTATACGCCAATCCCTTTGTCTTCCACGCTTTCATCTTCTCGAAAACTTTAGAGCGGTTCAAAGCATTGGAGAGAGTTATATGACAGACCCGCCACGGCAGATTACGATAACACCTACAACGCGCATTGAAGGACACGGCAAAGTTACCATTTGGCTTGACGAATTCGGCAACGTGTCTGACGCTCATTTTCACGCTACCGAGATTAGAGGTTTTGAACAGTTTCTACTCGGAATGGAATCCGACCGCTTACCTCTCATTATCTCGCGAATCTGCGGCGTTTGCTCCACAGCCCACATCATGGCGTCTGTTAAAGCCATAGAAAACGCCTTTCAAACCGAGATTCCCAAAACCGCCCAAAAAATTCGAGAACTGCTATTGATGGCTCAAGTAATAACCAACCATTCCCTCGTGTTTTTTTTCCTGACTTTACCTGACTTCTGGTTCGGAGAAAAAGAAGCCCCACAGAAGAGAAACATTTTCCAAATCATGCGAGAAGACCCTGAAATCGGCAGAAAAGCGTTAGATTTGAAAATGCTTGGCACTCGCCTCCTCTCAACCGTGGGCGGTAGACACATCCACATAGTATCAGTTATTCCAGGAGGCGTTGTCCGACCCCTCACCGAAAGCCAGAGAACACATCTGCTACAAGAGGCTAAAAACGGAGTAACATTAGCTAAAGAAGCTTTAGACTTGGGAAAAAAGCTGTTTCAAGAAAAATGGGAAGACTTTAGACAAGTAGCAGCCATAAAGACCAACTATATGAGCCTCACGCAGAATGGAAATCTCAGCTTTTACGAAGGCACAATCCGCGTGAAAAATGACAAGGGAATAACCATCGCCGAATTCTCGCCAGAAGAGTACATGGAATATGTAAGCGAAAAAACGTTAGAATGGACATATGCAAAGTTTGCCTACTTGAAGAAGCAAGGTTGGCCGCAAGGCATAGTGAAAGTTAGCTCCACAGCTAGAATGAACATTAACGACAACATTGACACCCCACTTGCGAAACGTGAGTTTCTCGAATTCAAAAAGGATTATGGCACGCCAGCACATGAAACTTTGCTATTCGACTATGCCAGACTGATCGAGCTACTCTATGCTTGCGAAAAAGCACAAGAGTTACTTGAAGACAAAACCGTCACCGAATCTAAGACAAGAACAACACTCACACCGAAAGAAGCAGAAGGCCTCGGCGTAATAGAAGCGCCACGGGGCACACTTATGCACCGTTACTCGCTGGATACAAATGGAAGACTAGTAGATATGCGCTTAATAATCCCCACACAAGTCAACAACGCCGCGATCAACATGAGCGTCAAAAACGCTGCAGAAAAGTTCATCAAAAAAGCCGAGATAAGACCAGGCCTTTTGAACAAGATTGAAATGATTGTTAGAGCTTATGACCCCTGCATAAAATGTGCCTCCAGAACAGTTGAAAACGGCAACTGGTTGGAGGTTGAAATCAGAAATCAAAGAGGCGAACTTCTGAAAACGTCATAGCCCCTCTTGCACTATTATTATCGCTTGGTTAGGACAGTTAACTTCACAGATCCTGCAGAAAATGCAAGCGTCATCATTAGCCACTACCGTCTTGGCTTTTCTAGGTTGCCGCGACACTATTTCGACTTTGAAAACGTTGACAGGGCAAAGGTCTGCACATAATCCCTCACCCTCACATTTATCGTGATCAACGAGAACCTTCAAGGCACATCTATTTGAACCTGCAATCAGTGTTTTATTAACATTTCAGTTTTTGCATTTTACCCGCCGGGAGCACCGTGGAACGGAACGTTCTTCCAAAGAATTTCCCACCAGTCTTCCTCAGTTATGGCTTCTTTCTGGACAACCAAGTCCATGATCTTATTCAGGAGCTCATGGTGTTTTCTTTCATCAGCCACAATTGATTCCAGTAGAAACTTCACTTTCTTATTCTCTATTTTCGGCATAATCTTGTCCAAAGCGTTGATAGCCTTCTCTTCATCCACAATGTGATTCTCGGCTATTTTCTCGAGCTCCCTATACTCTTTGTCGGTTAATGCCGGCGTCACTGTAGCAATGGAAATGGCAGCATTATAGATTCCAGCGTGTTTCTGAGAGTCAAAAGCTATAGCGCGCAGAACTTGTTTCACTATGGGATTTCTCACAGTTTTGAGACTATTCGTGACCGACTCGACAATTTGATGTTCCAATTTTATTTGATCTTTAAAGAATTTTACCATTTCACTTTCCGACATCTTATTCTCCTCGTTAGGTATCTGTGATCACATAAATATAATGCCTTTTGTTCCTCTTTAATTTCGGCACTGATGCTACAAGATGGAAGTTTGCAACTGTTTAAAAGACCTTTGATTCAATTAAAGTGTTGCCAAATACTTTCCAAGACAACAGATTTGTTCGGAGACCTTCTAAAGAATCTGAAAAATCACAATCAAGGCACCTGCCACCCAACAGTAAAACGCAAACAAATGGAACTTTTTCTTTATGATCAATTTCTGCAAAAGCTTAAGCGAGAAATAACCTACCACCATAGACGCTGACATACCCACAATCACTGTAATCATGTCTCCGCCGCTAATCAACAAATCTAAATCACCTGACTCGGCAAGGGTAGCACCTAAAACCGCTGGAATCGATAACAAAAAAGAAAAACTAAAGACAATTCTCCTGTTTACGCCACGTAGTAGCCCTGTAGAAATTGTAGCCCCACTTCTTGAAATACCAGGAATTATGGCGATACCTTGGGCGATTCCAATAAGCAGTGAATCTGGACAATTTAAGATTCTGTTGCCTTTCCCTTGCTCCGAAAAAAATAGCCAAAAACCAGTAGCTAGAAGAGCTGCCCCTACGACAAACAAGTTGTCAAAGAAAGATTTGAAGAGATCTTGAAAAACGTAGCCTATAATCGCCGTCGGTATACTGCCCACAATGACAAAAACCCCGAGCTTACCTCCTTCAGATTTAAAATCTCGGTGGGCGAAAGCCCTCAAAACTTCCACTATGTCCTTTCTAAAAAAAAACAACACAACAAAAAGGGTGCCTATATGGAGAAGAACATAAAAAATAACAGGCGGCCGCCAACCAAAAAATTCCTTCGCCACAGCCAAATGGCCCGAACTGGAAACAGGCAACCATTCTGTCAAACCTTGAATTATTCCCAAAATCACAGTCTCAACAATCGAAGGCATATCTCTCCCAATGTTTTACTTCACATATTTAGGTTTCCCAAATCTTTCGGCACGTCCACTCTGTCTTGCAACCAAAAAATAATGACAGATCAGAAACAAGTAAAGTTATTTCTTACATTTGAATAGCTATTTCGCCTTTCCCAACACCAAAGCTAGCAATGCCATTCTTGTAACGATTCCGTTCCATACTTGCTGGAAATACCGCGCGTGCTTTGTGTTATCTACTTCAGGCATAATCTCATCCACCCTGGGCAGCGGATGCAACACAATCATGTCCTCTCTAGCTTTCTTCAATAACTCCAAATCAACCTTGTAAGACCCCTTCACCTTGGCGTATTCTGCCGCGTCTGGAAAACGCTCCTTCTGAATGCGCGTTACATACAATACGTCCACGTTGTCAATAACCTCTTTCAAGTCATGTCTCTCCACAACTCTAATTTTCTCCTTAATATTTTCCAAAACCTCTCGTCGCATACGCAGCATTTCAGGTGACACAAAAAACAATCTTACATTGTACAATGATAAGGCATAGGCTAGCGAATGCACCGTTCGTCCATAACGCAGATCCCCCACCAAAGCCACATTCAGACCGTCAATCTTCCTCTTCTCTTTCATGATGGTGTACAAGTCTAACAGCGCCTGTGTGGGATGCTCTTCAGCCCCGGAACCCCCATTAATAATGGGGACGTTGGAAAATTCAGCCGCTAACCTAGCAGCACCCTCCAATGGATGACGAACCACAATAACGTCGGCGTAGCTCTCCACGACGCGCATAGTGTCGGCCAAATTTTCTCCCTTCTTCACCGAAGCAATCTCTGCCTCTGCAAATCCTATTGTTGAGCCACCTAACCGATGCATAGCAGACTCGAAGCTTAAACGTGTGCGAGTGCTGGCCTCAAAAAACAATGTAGCCAAAATCTTTCCTCGCAGCAGATCGGAACCAGTCCTGGCAATAGGTTCCATAGCACGAGTCATCTCAAAAACATAATCAATTTCTTTCCTCGAAAAATCCTTCAATGAAATGATGTCACGACCTTCAAACGCCAAAGTTCACACCAAACACAAAAAAGAGCAGGTAGTAAATAACTTCTTTGTCGGGAAAAATCATATAGCCATCTTCTATGAATCTGTCTAGGAGGAACTCGCCATGGCCGAAACCACCCTCTTAGTTTCAAAAATAAAAGACGGAACAGTTATCGATCACATAACTGCTGGACACGCCTTAGATGTGGTAAAAATCCTAGGAATAACAGGGCGAACCAACGGAACAGTGTTAATTGCTATGCATGTGCCCAGCAAACAATTAGGAAACAAAGACATAGTGAAAGTGGAAGGCAGAGAGCTTGAACCTGAAGAAGTTGACAAAATAGCGCTCTTGGCTCCCCACGCCTCAATCAACATTATTCGTGACTACGAAGTAATCGACAAAAAACGCGTGAAACTTCCAAGTGTCGTCAGAGGGATAGTAAAGTGCGGCAATCCTGCATGCATATCTAACAGTAACGAGCCAGTGCAGCCAAAATTCTACGTAAAAATTCAAGAACCTTTGATTATAGGATGTCACTACTGCGGTTATATGATGGAAAAACAAGACATCTTGAAACAGTTCTAGCTATTTGGTCTGAAGAAGAAGGATGGCTTTAGCAAGGTCTCCACCGCTTTCTTCCAAAGCTTGTCGGGCTTCTTGCATGCTTTTTCCAGTTTGGTCAGCCACCAGCTGAACGTCTTCTTCAGGAATCGCTGGCTCTCTTTCTTCAGTTTTTAAAGCTTTTTCAGTCATCTTTCCTCCAGTGACCTGGAACATTTTTTGTCCTTTAACGTTCAATATGGCCACCTCAGGATCTTCAATTGTTATTTCTTTCACGCTTGTTCTAAACACCACTTGCTGGACATCGGGCATCGCATCCATACTCAAGCCCATCCGCTTCATTAACCGCTTAGTATCTCGAGGACTCATTCCTCTGCGCAACTTCATTCGCTCCTACTATAATTTCGCTTGTTTCTCCTTCTTAACTTTCGCCTTTTTTCTCTTCAACACCTTTCCTGATCCGAATGGCGGCACCGTGGTTAAATGCTTTCATTTCTTTTCCCGTCAAAACTGCTCTACCAACCGCTAAAATCTTACATTTACTATTTATAACCACCACCTCTTCCTCCGGCCTAATCTCTTCATCGCAATCGACAACATGCTTGGCAAAAACACTTCTACCCTTAGCTACAAAGTCACCTACATCGTCTTGAATTCGCACCCACAACCGAAAAGGCCTCGTCATCATTAAACGACGCGCACCTTCAATGGTTAACGATAAAAAACCATCAGTAGGCCGCAAAGTAGCCAAAAGCTTACTTTCCAAATAAATATGTCTTATTCTACCAGTTCGCTTTGAAAAAGAGATTTCCACATCGTCAGGAAAAAGCGTCTCTCCAACACTTTTTCCAAACTGGTAATCAGCGATCGAACGGATTCTTTGCAAAGGATTATTGGGCATAATAGCACCGTCAATTATACGACAACTATAAGAACCAAAGACATGTAAAACAGTTTAGGTGACAAGTTTTGCAGTGTGAAGTTTGTGGTCGCAGAATAGCAGGCAACCCTTACAAGGCAATAATTGAAGGCGCAAAACTCCTAGTATGCAAAGAATGTGGACAACTTGGCTCGGCAAGCTGGGAATTCAAAACTCCGAAACCGGCAAAACCAGGCACAAAAGTTCGAAGCCCTTTGAAACCCGAATCGAAGCTCCTATCAAAACAGTCCCAATCTCCATTAGAGCCCACCTTAGAGTTGGTTAAAGATTTTGGCATGCGTATACGTCAAGCTAGAGAAGCACGGGGGCTAAGTCACGAAGATTTAGGCAGAAAACTCAATGAAAAAGTTTCTCTCATCAAAAAGCTAGAAGGCCACAAAATGATCCCAAACCACAAGCTTGCAGAAAAGCTTCAACACGCGTTGAAGATCAAGCTTCTTGTTCGAGCAGCCGAAGAAAAGTATCCGAAGAAACTCTTAACCACAGCATCTTCCTCCAAAACCATCACCTTAGGCGATCTAATCAAGAACAGCCAAAAACCGGAGGCCGCAAAATAACCAAAGCCATCATTGTGCAACGACGCCTAAGAGACGAACCGAGCAGTTTAAAAGAATTGAGAAGCCTAGCAGAAGCTGCAGAATATACCGTTGTTGCATCTTTGGAACAGATACGAAAGCCAGATCCACGTTTTCAAATAGGAAAGGGCAAAGTAAAAGAAATCGCTCAAATGGTCCGAGAACACAATGCTGAAAAAATAATCTTTGACAACGATCTCAAAGCAGTACAAGCTTACAACCTTGCCAGCGAAACAAAAGTAGAAGCAATAGATCGATTTCAACTAATTCTAGAAATATTCACCCGCAGAGCTTCAACCACAGAAGCTAAGCTCCAAATCCAACTAGCTAAACTCCGCTACGAATTAGCTCATGCAAAAGAAAAAGTTCGACTCGCCAAAATGGAGGAGCAACCAGGTTTCATGGGATTAGGAGCATACGAAGTAGACGTATATCACGAAGCCGTGCAGAGACAAATTCACAACATACAAGAAAAACTGAAAAAAATAAAAAGAAAAAGGGGACTACACAGAAAACAAAGACGAGAACTTGGTTTCTCAACAATTTCATTAGCGGGCTACACCTACGCTGGAAAAAGCACCCTCTTTAATGCATTAACTCAAGAAACAGTGCCTACGGGTAGGGGATTGTTCACAACGCTCTCTACAACCACTCGAACGGCAGAGTTGTCAGGCAAGCGAATTCTTTTAACCGACACTGTAGGTTTTATCAATCGACTTTCACTCACACTAATAGAAGCCTTTCGCTCCACCCTTGAAGAGACTATCTTTTCCGATTTAATACTCCTTATCGTGGATGCAAGTGAGCCTCAGAAAGAAATCGACAGGAAGCTTTCAACAAGCCTAGACACGATACAAAAAATCGGGGCACACGGAATCCCCGTAGTGACGGTTCTTAACAAAATTGACCTGCTCCCAAATATAGAGATTCAACAAAAAATAGAAGCATTAAAAGACGCGGCTCCAAACTTAGTTCCGGTCTCTGCCAAACAAAAAACAAACATCAACCTTCTTAAAGAAAAGATCTCCAAACACCTCAAAAACTACGTCCGGGCCACGTTTTCTGTGCCCCTTTCGAATGAAACCCTTTCCTTTCTTTCATGGCTATTCAATTATGCTGATGTAAAGGAAATAAGATACGAAAATGATTACGCCAATGTTGTTTTTGAAGCGGTGCCAACCTTTACAGATAAGGTTTTGGGGCGCGTAAAACGTTACGGTGGAATGGTACAAGAACTTGCTGAAATGAACGGGTGACTAACACTTTGCACAAAATTGTAGTTTTGAGATGGGGCCATCGCCCTAGAGACGAAAGATTAACAACCCACATAGCCCTCACGGCCAGAGCATTGGGTGCCTCTGGAATGATACTCGCCGACATTGAAGATAAAAAAATCGAGAAAACCGTAGAAAAAGTTGTCAAGAATTGGGGTGGACCTTTCTTCTTCCAAATGGGAACACCATGGAAAAAAGTCTTAAAAAACTGGAAAACTGGGAGAGGCATAGTTGTTCACCTAACCGCTTACGGTGAAAACATTCAGAACAGCGCCGTATTAGAGCGAATTCGAATCCAAAAAAAAGATGTCTTAGTCATTGTTGGTAGTCGAAAAGTTCCAAGCATATTTTTTTCGCCTGAAATATCAGATTTCAATATTGCAGTTGGAAATCAACCTCATTCCGAATGTTCAAGCCTTGCGGTTTTTCTCGATCGATTTTTCGGCGGAAAAATATTGACAAAGAAATTCAAAAACCCTCATTTACATATTATCCCGCAAAAACATGGAAAGAAAGTTGTTTCAGAAAAGTTTAAAAGCCAAACCACCCCTCGATAAAGAGATTTATGTCCCATGTGGCAGTATATTAATTAGTGATCGAGGTAGCCTACATTGGCCTTCGTAGACGACGAAACATTGGTTAAAGTCGCAGAAGCGTTAGGACAAGAAGACGCTATAAGGATTATCTATATGATGAAAGATGCAGGTGAAATCACAGACGATCAAATAGCGAATAAAACCGGGATTCGGTTGAATTATGTCCGCAAGATACTTTACAAACTTTACGACCACTCGCTTGTGTCGCTGAGAAGATCGAGAGATGAAAACACAGGATGGTTCATTTTCCATTGGAAGCTTCAGCCAGACCAACTTGAGGGCTTCATCGCGAACCAGAAAAGACACGTTTTACAGAAACTAGATTCACGACTCAGTTATGAAAAGAACCACGACTTTTACTATTGCGGTACACCTGAATGTAAACGAGTTCCTTTTGAAGAGGCAGTAGAGCTACTTTTCCGATGTCCAACATGCAATAAGCCCATGATGCATTTTGACAACGAAAGAATGGTCGAGGTTCTGTCTCGAAAAGTCGAGCAATTAAGGAAGGAGCTAAGTGAGTAAGGAGTTACCATCTGAAAAGATGGCGATTAAACTCCTAAGACAAGCGGGTTGCTCAAAAAGACTCATACAGCATTGTAGAGCAGTAGCAAATTTTGCAGTGGAAATCGCTGAAGCTTGCAAAAAGAAGGGGATTGAGATAGACGTTCGCTTAGTGCGTATCGGCGCACTTTTACATGATGTTGGAAGAGTGAAAACTCACCGTGCCGATCACGGCATCGTAGGAGCCCAAATTGCTAGAGAGTTGAATCTACCAGACGAAGTAGTTTCAATAATAGAGCGCCACGTAGGCATCGGGATTACAGAGGACGAGGCTAAGAGGTTAGGGTGGCCCGTGAAAAATTACGTGCCGCGATCTATTGAAGAACGAATCGTGGCTTATGCCGACAAGTTGATTGAAAGTTCCACGCGGATTCCAGTCGAAGCGGCGATTGAACAATTCCGACGAGACAAAAATATTCCAGAGGACTCGATTGAACGTTTCAAGCAATGGCATGAAAAGTTTATGCTCTGCCTAAAGTGAAGGAATTAGTTTGATGGAAGTTGTATTTCTACAGAAAATCTATGGCGAATTATCTTTAGGGAGATTTGAGGAAATTCTGAAGGGATTATGCAAAGACTTGACAGTTGTGTTAACTAATTTAACTGTGGTAGAAAATGGCTGGGTCAAAGCCGCAGTTTCAGGCGAGGATGAGAAGGCCGCTATACATTTCTTGGACAGAAAAGTAGGTTTAGCACCCATAGCCGCTGGAAACGTTCAACGGTTTTCTATTCTCCGAGGAAGAATCGTGTTTTCTGGTCAGAGCAAAACACAAGTTTTTGTAGATGTTGGAGTTTTCTCGCCGTATATTGTTTATGCGACAATCCCTTTACAGCGTTTGCAGGGACAGCTAGTTGACGGAAAGAAAATTGCGCTTGAACGAATTGTTGAGTTGTTTGGATTGGTTAACGGTTTCCCTTTAGAAATTCGGGTGGTTAAAGCAGGTAAAGACATGTTTGAAGCGGAATTAACGGAGAAGCAATTAGAGTTTTATGGTACGTGGGTCGATTCACGAGTTGATCGTCTAATCGTTTTGGGAGCAGTCGGCGAAAGAGTGAAAAAGGCAATTAGAAAAGCAAGACTCATTCGCGACGTGGTAAGAGTTAAGCAATTAGACATCTCGGAGCATGTTTTGGTTTGTAAGTTAGGGACAGACGCCAAGGGATTGGTGCCCAAGCTGGGTGTATGGCTACCTAAAGTGGGTTTTGCGTGTTTTTCTCCTCGCAAAATTTTGGAGCTAGCAAATGGACGTTGGTAGACCTTAATCACGCTAATTTGTGAGCCTTTACATAGAACAGCAAAAAAGACGCGGATATTTTCAAAGTTTGGCGATCATTTCTTTAACTATTTTGCTTGGAGCGTCAGTTCTAACACCTAGGGTGTTGAAATGAGTACGCCCTGCCATATATCCTGCCTTTTTCAACTCTGAAATAACTATGTCTATTGCAGGAACCGGAAAACCAAATTTGTCGCAAACTTTGTCCACAGTGTAATATGTGATGGGCGCGTTTGCTTCTTTTTGCGACAAAGTCAGAAGCTTGCGCATTTTCTTTTTATGCCTGAAATCCTTGGTTTCACTTTCCTTTTCCATAGAGAGAACAAAGACTTCATCGAAGATTTTTCCCGTCCAGAGAGGACCTGCAACGTTCATTTTGTTGCCACACTCTGGGCAGACTGTTTGTGCACAGTTGGCTATGCCGACAAATACTTCCCGGTGTAAGCAGGCGAAACAGTGATTGATGTAGCCCAAGTTTTTGAGGCTTATATTTGCTTTCTCGGCACCGTAATCAACCATCGCATAAAGTCTAACATAATGCTCTGAGCTGTGGCTAAAAACTATCTCAATGCCTATGCTATATTTAGCTGCACATCTTGTTAGAGCGCCAGCCAAAAGTCGAATTGCTAACTCGTGGCAATACTCTGTCCGCAACGGTCTTCCGCCATATTTTCGCATACATGCCTTAGGATGCACCCCACATAAAGGCGCCAAGTCGGTAGCGGTTAGCGCCAATAGCCCACCTCTTCGCAGAGCTCTCAAAGCAGAATCTACATAGATAATCGGCGAGCCGAAGGGATCGACATCAATGTAATCAAATCGTTTCCGAGGAGCGCCAAAATGACTTAACAGCAGATTGGCGTCTTCATTGGCCACAACAATTTTGTCTGCTAGTCCGTTTTCTTCAACGTTGAACTTGGCCAATTGATAAGCTTCGCCGCTAATGTCATTAATGAGTGCTTTTCTTACCCCGCCAACCTCTCTTGCCAACCTTATCCCGCGAATCCCGCAACCAGTTAAAGGCTCACAAACTCTTAACTCATGGCCAACAAATCTTTGAAAAGTCTGCAACGCTAAAACTGCAAAATCACGATTAAACTCCATAACTGGATTATAAAACACAGGGGCTTTTGACGGGGCATAATCAGAAGGTTTTTTCGCGAAAGCCTCCAACCTCGGCACTACAACTGAAACTCTGCCTTCAGTAACTACGTCTGTAGGATAGGGAAAACTCAATTTCCTGGACCGAAAAACACGTAAGCTTTCGCCACTTAATAATGCTTCATGAAAAGCGGTCACAAGAAGATGAATCGACTCATATTTTTAACAGGTCCGCCGAGAACAGGAAAAACCACAACACTACTTAAAGTCGCAAAGAAACTGAAGTCGCAAGGCCATAAGCTAGGCGGCATGATCAGCCGAGAAATTAGAGAAAACGGTATCCGAGTAGGATTCGAAATCCAAGACTACGAATCTGGCGAAAAAGGATGGCTTGCACACATCCGTCAACATGTTGGCCCACGAATCAGCAAATATCGCGTCAACCTTGCTCAGTTTAACTCGATAGGAGTTACCGCCATATTAAACGCCTTGCAGAAAGCAGACATAGTCTTAATTGATGAAATCGGCCCAATGGAGCTGTTTTCAGAACCATTTAAAGATGCGGTGAACCAGACGATTAACAGTACCAAAGCGGTGCTCGGTACGATTCATTACAGTGCCCAAGACCCCCTTGTTAAACAAATCAAATCTAGAAATGACGCCGACATAATCGACATTGTTCAACAAAATAGATATAAACTTCACAGTCTTATTGCTGAAAAAGTTGTCACCTTCATAAAAACGATAGATTCAAGAACGCACACTTCTCTCAACAAATAGGTTGTAGACTATTAGGATGAAATCTTTTTTAAACCAAAACACGGCAATTAACACTCGGGACAAAAATATGAGAGGAACCCCTAAAAAAGTGAAACTTTTAGAACCAGTTGACGTTGACAAAATCGAAATCAAACGAGACCACTACTTCGCTAATGCTTACATAATTGACCTCCCCCTTAACTCTACGCCTGATCATGTATGGCAAGATATTTTTGAACGAGAATGGAAGTCGAGCAGACATTTATGGGACAGAAAACTCTTCGTAGTAGGTTCTAACATTAGACTTGTAACTCCCCCCTCAAGTATGCAAGAAAAACTTGATTGGCTAAAAAAAGTTGTAAAACACACGAACGAAAGAATTGACGTGTACAATCGAGAAGCGGAAAGTCGTGCGGCACAAATAGAAGAAGAAATTAAACGAAAAATCATCGAAGAAGAAAAAGCAAATGTTGAAATGATCAAAGACTTATTGAGAAGAAG
This sequence comes from Bathyarchaeia archaeon, assembly GCA_046538175.1. Taxonomy (GTDB): domain Archaea; phylum Thermoproteota; class Bathyarchaeia; order Bathyarchaeales; family SOJC01; genus JBKHJI01. The sequence goes on from JBKHJI010000002.1 coordinate 31,151, forward strand.
ATTTGGAGCTCTTTAGAAATCGCATTGAGAGTTGAATTGTGAAGGCTGGCAACGTGAGAATATTGGGTATAGACGAAGCAGGGCGAGGGTGCGTCATTGGTCCCTTGGTTGTTGCCGGTGTTTTGATAGATGAAAGCAATCGACCAAAACTCTTAGAGCTTGGAGTAAAAGACAGCAAACTTCTATCACATAGCCGACGAGAACAACTAGCCGAAGACGTTAAACAAATCGCAATCAGTGTCCACATCATCAAACTTCAACCAGCAGAAATAGACAAAGCAGTTAGCAGCAACAGAAAACTACATAAGCTTAACCGTTTAGAGGCGCAAACCATGGCAAAGGTAATCGAAGTACTCAAACCCGATGTTGCCATCGTGGATGCTTCTGATGTATTGGCTGACCGCTACAAACAACACATCAAGGAACGACTTTCCTTCCCGGTGCAGATCATATCAGAACATAAAGCAGATAGAAATCACCCAGTTGTCTCTGCCGCCTCCATTATTGCCAAAGTCGAACGCGACAGGGAGATAGAGATACTGAAAGCCAAAAACGGCGACTTTGGAAGCGGATACATGACTGACGACAAGACCGCTATATTCTTGGAAACCCTAGCAAAAGAATGTGTAGAATATCCAGATTTTGTGCGTCGCTCTTGGAAGCCCGCTAAGGCAGCTAAGGCAAAGGCAAAAACTAAGCAAACAAGACTGCATGAAAAGATGGTTAAAGCCTAGCCATCAAATCCTCTGGGCGTTCAATCTTCTCAAAATCTTCACGATGAATAAGAGGGATATTACCAGCCGAAACTTTTCCGCTATCTGCAACAAAAATTGGCTGTGCCTCCACAACTTTGCTGATACTAACAATCTCCTCACTTCTCACCACAAAATTTTGCTCTTTTTCGCTGGCAACAGCACCCAGAAGGTTGATTCCGCTTTCCTGGGTCTTGGCAACGAAGTCGAAAGGGGCCTTTTTTATTTGAAAAACAGTAAAGTTGAGCTGAAGCAGCTTATTGACTACAAATTGGAGAAAACGGCTTTCACCGATTAACCTCTTTGCAGTAGCAAAAAAACCTTCTCTTCCAAGAGGATGTTGGAAAATGTCAATTGGCTTGACCACGGGCTCTCCTAAAACCCATTCAAGCTTATAAGCCGTGGAAACCGAAGCTTTCGCCATTCCCTGCTCGTATCCGTAGAGTGTTCTACGTGAAACGCCCATAATCTCCGCCATCTTACCTATAGACAAGCCTTTTTCCAATCTTTTGTTTCTAATAGTGTCTCCATCCAATCTAACGTAATACCCTCCTGGACCAGCTTCAATCAATGGGCCCATTCCATTGAGAACCGCATCTTCAAGAGATTTTAGAGTTAGTGCACCAACATTGTATCGGGAATATATAGTATCGTCTTCTAAAGGCTTAGTTCTACTTTTTTCACAGATAAACAGTGGGGCTCCAGAAAAGAATCTGGCTAGAGTTGCAATGCTCCTTGCATCTTTTTCATAGATGTTTCCAATATTAGGATGAATCTTGACCAAAGCTAATTGTTTTTCTCTTCTCGCCACAAAATCGAAGCAACTTGGCCGCGCACAGCATCTATGGGATAGGTGAAATCCTGCCTTCTCGAAAAGAGACTCGGCGTAGTCCAGAATTCCTCCTCTGTCCATTTCCTCCCCCTCGGTTATAAATCAATGTGTTAAGCTGAGATATAAACATACTTGTAGAGTGAAATGTTAGAATCAGATACGTAGCGGCTTAACGCTTTAAATTTTTGATACAATCATGGCGTGAGCCTTTTCATAGGGCTCAAGGTGCACAACCTCTTTTATAGTGAACCCCCGATTTTCCAATATCTTCGCTTCTTGCTTGTAGACTTCGACTGGTTTTTTAGCCACGTCGATACTCTGCGCCTTAACCGCCAACATAGCCCAACCGTTCTCTTTTAAGAAAAGCTCCCCATTGTTTGCCAACACTTTGGCTTGCTCAGGCTGGGCAACATCGCAATAAACGGCATCGACTTTTTCCACAAAAACAGCATATTTCTCCGGCATCCTTGCATCCTCAAGTACAGGCGTTATATTAGAGCGATAAACGCACACGTTGCTCACCAATTCACGTATTGCACGAGCAGAGAATTCCACGCAGTAAACGTGGCCCTTTTCGCCTACGATATCTGAGACGTGGCTGACTGTAGTTCCTGAAGCTGCACCCAAATATAGAACTTTATTTCCCACGTCGATGGGAAGGGTAGACAGCCCTTTTAGAATCGCAGCTGCAAGTTTGCTGCGGAAAGCGTCCCAAACTCTATATTCTACACCTTCAAAAGAAACTAGGCGTTCGCCATAGACTGCCCTTCCAGGCGCGAAATTTTTTGTGGCCAACTTTCGGGTGCCGTCGTTTAGCATTATCCAATAAATTCCAGAATGGGTTGAGTGAGGTTTAACCTCGGCGACGGACACCTTTCTTTCTCCTCTTTTTAAAACCAGACGCCCCCTTTTTTTGCTTTTTGGATGAAGGAGGTTTTTGATATTTTTCTTTGATTTCTGCGACCCGTTTTTCTAGGTCTTCTTGTAGCGTATCGCCAATATATCTGCTACTGAACGCGTCGATTCGCGCAGCTATAGATAACTTTCCTGCCAACGCCCTTGAGATTTTACCTCTTTGCCATTTCTTTGCTTCGTGAATCATCGTATGTTGAAATATTATTCCATGTTTCGGCGGTCTCGCTCCAGTTTTCAACGCTCTGAAGAGAGCTTTTTCGGCACCCAAAACTTGAACCGTGCTCGCAGGCATTTTCGCTAGGCCCTCAAGACCTCCAGCCAAAGCTATCAAACGTGCTGCCAGTAGCGAGCCCACTAGAGCTTGGACGTTAGGCGCCACTTCTTCCACCGTCGAGTCTGCGTAGCCTTGCAACGTCTGCCTCAACTTGTAAAGTTCTAGTATTTGTCTGCAGAGCGTTTGTAATTGCTTGATGTCGTTATCTGTTAATTCTGCCCCCATAGACGATTGTGCAGTTCGCACAACTTGTGAAGCTTTGCTTTCTGGCAAGCCTTCTTTTTTCAAGTTTTCTACAGTAAAGTTGCGTCTTTTTCCGAGATCTAGAACAAGTCTAGCATATGTTTCGTGTTTTTCCATCAGCCGATCAAGTTCGGGAAAATGCAAACCATACCATTCGCGAATACGCTCCATAAACAAGTTTACCGTCTTGTCCAAGTCGTCTATGCTTAGTATGGCTTGAGCCACCATCAAGTCCCTCTTCTCTCCAGCTTTTTTCACTCTCAGCCGCGCGAGCTCCAAGGATACCTCGCGGATAAGCTCACGCAAATCTTGCGGTTCCATATCAAATCCGATGTCTAAGGCAAATTTCTCAAAGTTTAGACGCAAAACTTCGCCTAGTGGAGAGGTGTGAGTGGTATCAGTTTCAACTTCCAAGTTTTTCTCCACTGTTCTAGCAACGTCGGCGTTTTCAAAAACGAAAAAATCATATCCTTTTTTCCCAAGTTGCTGAATTAAAAGAGTTATTTCCTCAATTACTTTTCCAGCATCGACCAAGTTCAGTTTTTCGGCAATCAATCTCGGCTCTTTTTTAAAAGAGATTTTGCCAACTATTTGACCAACTTCATCAAAGCCTAGAACACCAATCGGAGAGATCACGATCGCTACTTTCACAATTCTTCTCCTCACAAGACTGCTCCTAACCTTTATCTCTGGTAATGAATAACCTTTACTGAAATGGAGAACCTTTCAATGACTAACCCGTTAGCAGTAGAAATCGCAGGCTTGAAACTAGCTAACCCTACAATGCTTGCAGCAGGGATCTTAGGTATGTCTGGCTTAACATTGAAGCGTGTAGCAGAGGCTGGGGCGGGAGCGGTGGTCACAAAGTCTTTAGGTTTGAAACCTCGCAGCGGCTACGCAAACCCTACAGTAGCCCAAGTCAAATGCGGACTACTAAATGCAATGGGGCTTCCCAACCCAGGCGTCGAAGACTTTGCTCAAGAAATACAGGAAATAAGGGAGATTAAGGCACCAATTATCGCCAGCATCTACGCCTTCACACAAGAAGAATTTGCGACTACGGCAGAAAAAGCCGCAGCTATAGGCGTAGCCGCCTTGGAGCTAAACGTCTCATGCCCCCACGCAGAGAAGACTGGGGCTGAGATAGGCCAAGATCCAAAGCTTGTCAGAAAAGTTGTGAGAACTGTTAAGGAAAGCGTGGGAATTCCGGTGTTCGTTAAGTTGACTCCAAATGTTACTAGCATCGTCCAAATTGCCAAGGCCGCAGAGAAAGGAGGTGCAGATGGTGTAACTGCCACAAACACCATAAAAGCCATAGCCATAAACGTTGAAACAACAAGACCAATCTTGGGTAACAAGATGGGGGGCTTATCTGGCCCAGCGATAAAACCCGTAGCTGTTCGATGTGTATACGAAATTTATAATGCTGTAAAAATTCCAATTATCGGATGTGGAGGAATAGAAACATGGCAAGATGCTGTAGAGTTCATGGAAGCAGGTGCCTCGGCAGTTCAAGTGGGAACCGCAATAGCCACAAAAGGATTAAAAGTGTTCAAACAAATCACTATTGGAATTGAAACGTTTCTGAAAAAGAAAAAATTCGCCAGTGTGAGAGAACTTGTCGGTATATCCCATTGAAACTAACTTTACACGAACCGTGAAAATCGAGAGAATCGTTCAAGAAACTCAAATGGTCAAAACATTTTTTTTCAAAGACAAACTTTGCGCTCAAGGCAAACCAGGCCAGTTTGCCATGGTTTGGCTTCCAGACCACGATGAAATTCCAATGAGTATCTCTTCAACAAGCCCTAGCGGCCTAACATCAATAACCGTGGCAGAAGTAGGCGATGCTACAAGGCTTCTGCATCAAAAAAAAAGGGGCGATCTCATTGGTGTCCGAGGGCCCTTCGGCAATGCTTTCCATTTAGTTAAAGGCAAGGTTCTCCTAATAGGAGGCGGAACTGGAATTTCCCCGTTAATTTTTCTTGCAGAGAAATTAGTTGATGTGAAAGCAAAAATAACCTTCTTATTAGGAGCAAAAACCTGCAGAGAGTTGCCTTTCTCGTTCAAGATAGAGAGAATGCTTTCCAAAGCCGAGGTCAATATATTGATTTCTTCAGAGGATGGAAGTCGAGGATACAAGGGAGTAGTAACCGAACTAGCAGAAACAATCTTGGAGAACGAAAAGTTCGACATAATTTATGCTTGCGGGAAAGAACCCATGCTTTTCAAGATTCTAACGTTATCAAAGAAACACAAAACACCTCTGCAAGCAAGCTTGGAAAGACTTATGCGATGCGCCATAGGTTTATGCGGCAGTTGCGTCATCGGCAAATATCGCGTATGTGTCGACGGTCCAGTATTCACAGATGTCCAGCTCAAAGAGTTGGGAAACGAGTTTGGACGTTTCAAAAGAGATTTCGACGGCAGAAAAATACAAGTCTAGGGCATAACAGATGAAAGCCTCTGCGATTGCTCATCCCATTCAAGGGCTCGTTAAATATCACGGCTTAAAGAAACCTAAGTACAGGATCCCCTTTCACGACAGTATCTCAGTATGCATAGACGCCCTTCATACCACCACAACAGTAGAAGCGCATAACTCGATAAAAGCAAACAACGTCTTGATTAACGGAAGACGTGTAGTTGGCCACGATAAAGAAAGAATTGAAACCGTGTTAAACAAATTTAAAAGGCTAGCAAAATACCGAGGATTTTTCAAAGTAGTTTCCCAAAACAGCGTCGAAAGAGGAAAAGGATTAGGTTTTTCAGCTTCAGGATTTGCAGCCTTGGCAGTTGCAACAAGTAAAGCATTGGATTTAGAGTTGGATTATGTAACGCTCTCAGAAACTGCAAGACTAGGTGCAGGTTCGGCCACAAGAAGTCTCGCCGGCGGCTTTGCATTGTGGCACGCCGATAAGAATGGCCATTCTTACGCTGAACAATTGTCCACACTAGAAGATGTTAATTTCTCAATGGTCATAGTTCCCATATTTTCGGAAACAAAAACAGATGAAGCCCATGTCGAAGTAGTGAGTTCCCCCCTTTTTCAAGCACGGCTTAAAACCATAAAACATTTGATAAAGATAATGAAGACAGCCATAACGAAAGGCGATATCGCCAAAATTGGCCAGCTCGCCGAAGAAGACACACTTAACCTCCACGCTATTACCATGACCGGTAAATCTCGCCTTATTCTTTGGGAGCCCGACACTATTCGATTAATCCGCGAGGTAAACAAATTGCGAAACAACGGTATAGAATGTTGGTATTCCATAGACACGGGGCCCTCAGTCTTCGTCAACACATTTAAAGAATACACGAGCGTTATCGCTGGCCGATTTGCTGATTTAGGATTCTCAAACATAATCATCAGTGGAATCGGTGACAAGCCAAAGCTGGTAGACGGACAACTTTTCTGAAATGGTAGTTCAAAAGAGTTATATGTGCGTAGAGAGTTTTCTATGGTCGGCGGGATGTGTTAATGAAAGGTGACCGTCAAATTCAAGGCCGATTCTAAACTCTGGCTTACCCAAGATTATCGCCCGCTAGAACTTGAACAAAAAGTCCGTGAATTCTGGGAAAAGAACCGCATAGCTGAAAAACTAGAAAAAGCGAGGCTCCAAACTAACAGAGGCGCTTTAGGCTACGTAGAAGGACCACCAACACTCAACGGCATACCGCATGTGGGGCATGCGCGCGGGCGAGTTATGAAAGATCTCCGCTACCGTTGGAAAACAATGCAAGGCTACTACATACCTTTCTGGGCGGGATGGGACTGTCAAGGCTTACCAGTAGAACTCGAAGTTGAAAAGCGTTTAGGCGTCAAAAACAAACGTGAACTTCTCGAAAGAGTAGGTGAAGAACAGTTCGTACAAGAGTGTAAAAAAACTATTATGAAGTACCATAAAGAGTGGACCAAGCTAGACACCATGATAGGCATTTTCATAAACCATGACGAGGCCTACTGGACCTACTATGACAGCTATATTGAAAGAGAGTGGCAATATCTCAAACGCGCATGGAAACAAGGCTTACTCGAAGAAGGATATTACGTTGTGGCTTACTGTCCAGGCTGCCAAACAAGCCTAAGTAGTGCCGAAGTAGGCTACGAAGACTCCTACAAACTGGTGGAAGATCCAAGTCTATACTTCAAATTCAAAGTCGCCAACAGTCAAAGCGAGTACTTCCTAATCTGGACAACCATGCCCTTTACACTTGTAACCGACACCATGCTCGCTGTTCACCCAGAAGCGGAATACGCAAAAGTCAAAGTAAACACTGAAACATGGATCATGGCTAAGCAACGAGTCGAACCTGTCATGCAAGAACTCGGCGTAGAAAAATACGAAATAACCGAAACCATTCGAGGCAACAGCCTAGAAAACACTAAATATGTGTTTCCATTCATAGATTTGCTACCTGTACAGGCAGAACTTGAAACCAAACACGAACTTGTGCACCGGGTCATATTGGAAGAGTTTGTGGATGTGAACACGGCAACAGGTGTCGTACATCAATCGCCCGGAAACGGCGAAGAAGATTTTTTTGCCGCTCAAAAGCGCAGCATTCCAATATTCGCTCCTTTCGATGACGAGGCCAAATTCACCGAGGATGCTGGCGTCTTCAAGGGCATATTCGCAAGAAACGCGGATCAAAAAGTCGTCGAAGAGCTACGCAAGAGAGGGTTACTCGTAGAAGTCAAAACTATACAACATGAATATCCAACATGCTGGCGTTCCCACCACAAACTGGTCTGGCTAGCTAGGAAAGAGTATTTTTTGAGGACAGACAAAATAAACCCAAAAGTTCTCGAAGCGGCAGAAAATGTGGAATATTTCTATGAAAGCCCTAAAAACCGTTTTCTGGCATTTTTGAAAGAGGGTAAGCCTTGGTGTATATCTCGAGAACGTGTCTGGGGGGCCCCTTTGCCCATATGGAAATGCGAAAAATGTGGAACAAAAACCCTAGTAGCAAGCAAGAAAGAACTAGCCGAGAAAGCTTCAGAAAAACCATCAGCAGCTTTCGAACTCCACAAGCCGTGGGTCGACCGTATAACATTTAAATGCGAAAAATGTGGAGGCGTTATGCGCCGAGAAGATTTTGTGCTCGATACTTGGCACAACAGTGGAGCCTCACCGTATGCACGATTCACGGACGACGAATTCACAAAATATGTGCCCGTTGACTTTTTGACTGAAGGGATAGATCAAACCCGCGGATGGGCCAACTCGCTACTCTTGGAAAATGTCATATTGACCGGAAAGGCTGAAGCTCCATACAAGGCTTTTCTGTTTCAAGGCCTAGCCCAAGACGCAAAAGGCAGAAAAATGAGCAAAAGCCTAGGAAACATGGTGGAAGCTAACAAACTATTGGAAGAATATTCTGCAGATGTCTGCAGATTCTACATGTTGCGAAAATGCTCTCCAGAAGACTTTATAAATTTCGATTTGAATGAACTGAGCCGACGCCCTTACCAAGTGCTATCGACGCTATATCATTTAGGCAAATTTTTGCTACAAAACGCCAAATTCGATGGGTTTAACCCAGAAGAACACACGCTCGAATGGGCACTTTGTAATTCCCACCTCAAAAAACCAGACTATTGGCTGTTGTCCAAACTTCAAAAAACAATAGAAACTTACACTGCCAAACTTGAAACATGCCAATTTAACTTCGCCCTAGCTATCTTAGAAGACTATGTCATAGAAATTCTAAGCCGCCTTTATGTGCCCATGATCAGAAAAGAGCTATGGACCGACGCTCCTGAAACCCTCAACAGAAGACTTGCCGTATATGCGACTCTGTGGAATGTTCTGAAAACAGTTACTTTGCTCTTCAACCCAGTAACGCCGTTCCTCTGCGAAGCCATGTACCAACAAATCCACAAAACATTAGACAAAACATTGCTGGACTCTGTAAATTTTGAAAAATGGCCAATTCCAGACGAGAAACTGGTTGACCAAACACTAGAAAAAGACTTTGACATACTTCTCAAATACGTCTCACTAACATATTCTGCCCGACAGAAAACCCGGCTAAAGCGGCGATGGCCCCTTATGAAGGCCGTGCTTGTTGGACCTAAGAATGCGCAAAACGCTGTAAGAAAACTTGAAGATTTATTTCTCGAACTTGCAAACATCAAAGCTGTAGAATATGCGGATACACCAGATGAAATCGATTTTGAAACGCGTGGCGAAGGAAGTTTAGCCTCAGAAAACAACCTTTATGCATTAGTGGATACTCGCAGAGACGAAGCATTACAGGGAGAAGGCTTAATGCGTGACCTCGCTCGCCGCGTTCAAGCATTGCGTAGAGAACTGGGATTCACCCCTACACAAATCTTGGACGCAGTTTACCTATCAGAACTAGACGCTGAAAGCACAAAAATGTTAAAGCCCCATCTAGAAATCATGGCAGATTTGGTTCGCGCAAGGAATGTGCAGTTACAGAGAACGAAAGACGAAGTTGAAGCAGAATGGCATGAATGGAAACTAGACGGCAAAAAGGTGTATATTGCCATACCCTAAAAACCCATCTATCTTTCCCTCGCGCTAATCTTTAAGTGCGCATAATTCTATTATCTTAAGCGAGGAAACCATGCTCTTTGTAACGCTTCTCTACCCAAAAGGAAAAGGCGCCGACGCCGTGAAACATCTAAAGGCACTTAAAGCTCCAGAAGGCATAACTATACGTCAAGTCTTCTTCACCTTCGGGCGGTACGATGGAATTATTATCTTTGAAGCTGCTAATGAAGCAGCAGCGATGAGGTTTGTCATGCAAACAGGGTTCAACACACAGTATACGATTGAGACGTTGATAGCTGTTCCCACCGACAAAATCTGAAGCTTTTCTTCTTTTTTTTTAAAAAATGAATAAGCAAAGAACGAATATTACAAGCAACAAAACAGCAACAATTTTCCGCGAAAAAGAAAGCTTAGAAACATCGTCTAAAGGTCCCGGATGTTTATGCATAGAAAGAAAGAGCACAAAAAATAACATCAGCAAGTTCCCAGTAATTAGCAGTATCAAAATTGAAGCCAAAGTAAAAACGACGCGAACAAATTCGTTGTTAACAATACTTCGCAAAGTGTGGCCTCCATCGAGCATTCCAGTAGGCAACAAATTGAGCAAAGTTACAAACATCCCTATCCACCCTGCAAAAGCCACAGGATGCAAATAAACAACATAACTTCCAGGGCCTGGAGCTTCGATTAAAATCTGCATAAGAAGAAGAAAAAGCGGCGAGATAGGAAGTCCCCCCACGAAAGGCTCGGTAATCAGCTCTACACGAGACAGAGCAAGCCCAACAGCTGAAACAAAAATTGTCACAATAAATCCAGCAATAGGCCCACTAGCGCCTATGTCAAACAAAGCGTCTCTATTTGGCGCGGTTTCTTTTTGCACAATGACTGCTCCAAATGTTCCAATACCGAGGAAAAATCCTGGCAACGGAGGCGGTCCTGGAATAAAGTAAGGCATAGTTGCCTCCATCTTATGATGGTTGGCGGCGAATTTGTGAGCCATCTCGTGAACACCCAGTATTCCTAATAGTGCCAATGTGAAACTAGCGGCGCCAATCAAAGGATCGCCAAGTTCAAGAGAGAGAATGTATCCAGTGATGAACACTGTGGCAATAGTTACTAAGAGCAGTATTATGTTGATTAAGAGACGATGCGGTTTAATTTCAGGCCTAGGAACAACCTTCAACACATATCTGCCATTTTTCTCCCTTAACACAGGTGTGAAACCCATATCGGTTAATTTCCTAACCAGCCTAACGAAAGCTTGCTTCGAATCCGATTTGGGGCTCACATAAAATGTCGGAACCCTATGCTCTATCAAAGCTTCCTCCACTTCAAACCCTGCAGCAATCAATGAACGAATCTGGTCAAACTGAGAAAGAGCAGAAGAATCTGTTTCTAGCTCTGCAGGTAAAGATGGAGACTCACTCATAGACGTCGACTACTCGATGTTTTGACGAGTATTAGAAAATCATGAGATTTAAGCATTGGTTTTAGTTAAAACCGTTTGTTTTTGGATAGAGCAGCCGCAAAAAAGGCTCGCAAAACATCGAAGCTCCGATAATCGCTTTTATAATATTCCAATTAATTCCTCGCCTGCAAGACTCGTTTAAATCAATCGTTTATCCCTTTTCGCAAGGAGCTAAATTATTAAGGTTGAACTATATTTCTAGCAAATCGAGGCTTTGTATGGACCTAAAAATGTTGACTGTAGGCTCGCTGGATACTAACTGCTATTGGGTCTGGTGTAACAAGAGTAAAGAGACAGTGGTGATTGACCCTGGTTTTGATCAGCAGGAAGAAGCTAAAAAAGTTTTAGATATCGTGAAAGAGTATGACTTGAATGTGAAATTTATTGTTAATACGCATGGGCATCCAGATCACACAAGTGGCAACGGAGCCATGAAAGATGCTACTGGAGCACCTATTTTGATTCACAAATTGGATGCAAAGATGTTAAGCGCTGCTGGAAGAAAGTTTATGGCTTTGTTTGGCGTTAAGGCGACCTCACTTGTCGCTGATGGTTTTTTAGAGGAAGGCGCTGTGATAAGGTTTGGTGAGAGTGTTTTGCGCGTTCTGCACACGCCGGGACACAGTCCGGGAAGCATTTCGCTCGTTGGCAGCGATTGCGTCTTCACTGGTGATACACTGTTTGCGGGTTCGATTGGTCGTGTAGATTTGCCTGGCGGTTCTGGCAGAGAAATTCTGCAATCTTTAAGGGGGAAATTAGCTGTTTTGCCTGACGAGTTTGTAGTTTATCCAGGCCATGGACCTCGATCCACTGTTGAAGAAGAAAAGCGGAGCAATCCGTTTCTGCAAAATGATTTTGATCGTTCGCTTTTGTTGTGAGTTTGTGTGCGACGCCCTTCGACTTATTTCCTGTTCATGTATGCCCTCGAATAGACGAAAGATGTTTGGCATCGACATAAATGGCTATTAGATGCCGGAGAGGGGAGGTTTGAGGGAAGATACGTCTATTCTTTTGGGGAGGCTAGATTTTCCAAGTCTTCTTCGCCTTCTGCATATCCTGAAGCGATTAGAACATCGTTTGGTTCTATGATTGTGCGAGGTCTGGGGCGCATCCAAATGTTACCTCTGCGTATTGCTAGTATCCACATTCCTGTTTCTTCATGTATTTGAGCTTCGCGGATAGTTTTTCCTGCCAGTGGAGAGCTGGGAGATACTTGGACTCGTGTAACTGTTTCCTCTGCTTCTTCGATTGCAATCTTCAGAATTGGGTGGGGTTTTAGTTCTCTTAGAACTACCTCGGCTATTTCAGCTGCGGCGTCAGCGATTTGTTCTGTGGCCACTCCGAGTCTGATCAACCCTAAGAAATGCTTCGACTCTTTAGGCTTGAAGCCGCTGGACAGCACGAGTTGCTCGAATTCCGTGTGAAGCTCGTCCATATGTTCTTCCAAGGCTTGAACTTCTTCGGCTAAGTGGCGACTGTTAAGCAATAAAGAAGAGTATGCCAAATCGATCATCAGTTCAGAAGTGTTTTTCAATTCTGCAAGCCTGTCGGCCATTACTTTGAAATGTTCTTTCTTCTTAGCCAACGCTACTCCTCCAACTTTCTAACAGTTCCTTCAGCAAGCCCTTTGAGTTCATCAATGCCGTGTGGTGCCCCTCGAGCAATCAAAACGTCATCTTTTTCAAGCTCTGTCTCTTGGGGGTTTATTATCCACTCTTTGTTTCGTCGAATAGCTATGATGTCAACGCCGATTCTTGCTGCTAAACTCAATTTATTAAGCGAAGTTCCAACCAAGATCGAGTTAGACTTTATTGCTACGCGCATAAGATGCTCCTCTACTTTTTCAAAGGTTTGTCGAACAATAGGGTGGATACTTATGTCTTTTATCACCAAAGTCGCTATGTCTGCTGCTGCGTCTGAAATTTTGTCGGCAGCAGAGGCTACCGTAGAGACGCCTATTAGGTGTTCAGCATCCTCTGCGTCTCTGACTGCAATCATAACGTTCATGTCTAAAAGATATGCTAGGTTATCGACACGTTGCTCAAGTTCTAATACTTCTTCTGCTAATTCTTTGCTGTTGAAGAGTGCGGCAGAGTAAGCTAAATCAATCATCAGTTCAGACACGTCTTTCATTTCAATCAGTAGATCTCGTACAGGGATAGGTTTGTATCTTATTATCTCGAGCTTAACCATGTATCAAAGAACACTCCAAATTAGAAGGCATTCCAATAATATTGGACAGGATAGATAATTGTTACTGTCTTAATTAAACTCCTCCTATCAAACTTATCATGGTTAACAATGAAATAGTTGTTATAGTATCAGCTAATGTGCTTTCTATAGGAATTACGAAGTTATCTGGATCAAGTCCTTTGCGAAAAGTAAGAATCGCCACACTAAATGATATGCAAATCATGAAAATTGCAGCAAAAATGTTAGTGGCTAAAAGCAAACTAGTAAATCTCAACGCTGAAAATAAATTCTCAGGGATTTTGTAAAGAAACACAATAGGTGCGAAAAGTGCAGATATTACTATTGAAGCAATCCACGCGCCTGCTATCTGATTTCTATGGTTTTTTATAGATTTTAAGGACGAAGCAATGGTGCCTAAAGCAAGCTTTGTTGTTGCAGTCGACCCTACTATAGCTCCAACATCGCCCATAGTGTCAATAAGCGCTGGATAGACGACGTAGATTTTTGGATTATGCTCCACAACTTCGCCTATGTGGGAGAGTATGGAACCGGTGATGTTTACTATAAAAGCCACTATAACCATTGTATAAAGAGCTTCTTTCACAGTTCTGGAAAATTCCACGTCTCCTCTGCTCTTCCAAAAGATTGTCAGAACCACACCTCCAAAAATGATGCAAATCAGCAACAAGATAAACCAGCCTACGTCCATGAAAAAAAGCATGCCTAACACTGAGATGTAGCATAAAGTAATTAAAATGTCGGCCACAGTTGATTCAATAGGATAAACAATTATGTCTGGATCTAATCCTTTCTTGAACGAGGAAAAGGCAAGAGCTATGGTTAAAGGAGATATCACAAGCAAAGACAAGCCCATAGCTGCAATGATAGTGCCAAATATAGCCAATGCACCAGAAACACTTATTCCCCAGAAAACTGCTCCAAAAAGCAAAGCTACAAGCCCCAATAGGAGGCTACTTTCAAAAGTTAGTACCACGATAGATCCCCATAACAAATAGAATTTCTTGGTGTTTTCTCCAAACAAGCTTACAGGAATAACGCCTAAATGCAACCCCGTGCTTAAATGCCCAGCGAAGAGCCCGCCTATAACGCCTCTCATACTGAGAATTCCTGGATATAGCGCGATTATCCAAGGTTCAAAAGAAAACAGGCCTGAATAAGAGGCAACCATTAAACCTGCTAAAATACCACCGAAGTTGAAAGCAAGAGACAGTAGTGATTGTTTGGTGGTTGTGGCGAGACTGAGTTGATCGAACTTTTCTGCTCCCACGTTATATTCCTCGCTTCATTTTTACAGTTCGAATCGCCATCACTTCCACCTTCCATACTTGCACTTCTCCAAGGCAGAGCGGTGTCGTACGACCAGCCGTCTCGGCAGCCTTGCATTCTAAACACTACTCTGGCTCCTTAATCTGCAGAAATAGACACTACAGTTTAAATAGGTTTCCAGTGGGAAAAAAGGAAAAGGGTCTTAGCTCTGTTTGTCCGCTTGTTTGATTGCATCCTCTATTATGTTCAAGCCGGCGTCTACGAGTTCCTTCGTTATGATAAGAGGAGGGGCTATCCGGATTGTCGATTTACCACAAGTTATCACCGCAACGCCACGTTTCCAACTTTGGGTCATAATGTCTGCCGCCTTCTTCTGTGCAGGTGTTTTGCTTCTTTTGTCCTCGACTAATTCTATGCCAATCATTAGGCCTTTTCCACGCACATCACCTACAATCTCACATTCTTCCTTCAGCTCTTCAAGTCGCTTCAGGATGTAAGCACCTTGTTTTACTGCGTTTTCTCTCAATCGCTCATTCTTAACCACGTCAATAACTGCAGATGCCGCGGCGCAAGAAACAGGGTTACCTCCGAAGGTGCTTGCGTGAGAGCCTCCTTCCCAATCCATTATTGAGGTTTTTGCAACTGTGGCGCCCAAAGGTAACCCAGCAGCTATGGATTTAGCGATGCACATTATGTCTGGTTCAACACCCCAATGCTCTATAGCAAACCACTTGCCAGTTCGCCCCACTCCAGCTTGAACCTCGTCGTCCATAAGCAATATGCCATATTTATCTGCCAGTTTCTTGATCTTTTGGAAATACTCTGGAGGAGGTACAACGTAACCACCCTCGCCTTGAATCGGCTCAAAGAGGAAGGCTGCAACCTCTTCGGGAGGGATGTATTTCTGCAATACATATTCGTCGATAAAGTCTACGCACCAGTAGTGGCAATCGGGATAGGTGAGTTTAAAGGGACAGCGATAGCAGTAACCGTAAGGTACATGGGTTACACCAGGAATCAACGGCGAAAAATATCGTCTCTGAACTGGTTTGCTAGCAGTAAAGGACATACCCCCAAAAGTTCTGCCATGAAAGGCACTGATGAAAGCGATATACCGCTGTTTCCGCGTGTGCCACCTAGCCGCCTTTGCCCCTGCCTCAACAGCCTCTGCGCCACTATTGCTGAAAAAAACTTTCTTCTTCCATGTACCAGGAGTTATTTCAACCAGTTTCTCAGCCAAAGCAACCACTTCATGGTACATAAAGTCTGTGACAGAATAATGTAGAAAACGGCTTAACTGTCCTTTTATCGCCTCGATTACTTTGGGATGGCTGTGACCAACATTTAGACAAACTAGGCCTGAGTTGAAGTCAATAAATTCATTACCATCTACGTCACGAACTATGCAACCTTGCCCACTTTGTATCGCCAAGGGATAAAATCTTACGAAGGATTGAGAAATCACGTTCTCGTCACGTTTTGCGAGTTCTCGAGCCTTTGGTCCTGGAGGAGTGACCACAATTTTTGGGTAATCTACCATCTGATTTCACCTTTCTGTGAAGATTATTCACTAGTGGAAACCGATTTTTATAGCTATCTGTCAAGTTCATTATAGAAAAAGGTGTGGGTCAGGTCCTTGTTTCTGTCGTTCGGGGACCTGAGACCCGACTTTAGGTATTTTGTTTAAGGGAAGTTTTCAGGTCTATGGCCGAGCCATAGTTATCTCAATGGTTGAGACGTTGCTCTTTCTTCCCTCTTCTCTTTGTACCTCTTCGGTGCCGATAGCGATGTTTTTCAGATCTAAGTCTTTTATGAAGGCGCGCCGCAGCAGCTCGACGGTGTCGACGGCCGTGCTGATTGCCCTTCCTCTGGCTTTGACGCAGATGTTTTTCTCACCTGAGTTGAAGAAAGTGAGGCAGGCAACCACATAGTTCATCACTGGTTTTCGGCCGATGAGGACAACGTTTTCGCTCGTCTTTACCACCTCTTTAGGTTTTCTTTCTGGTTTTGCAGATTTTTCTTCTGACACGTTTTCTACCTCCTCAAGACACTTGAGGACCTGGATAGCCGATGATGGCATCAGTACTCAGGGTCTTTCAGTGTGCCTTATAAAATTCTCTTTGAGCCTCTTATAGTTTCTTATCTCATATGGCAAACATAAAAAAAGAACAAAAGTCTGAGGTTTTTCAACATTTGCCATATTCCATGCCCTTTTCGAAAGCTTGTGTGTTTACATTGAGGAATTGAGCCTTCTTCCCAAAGAATTCTTTCAAGGCTTCGAAGACGCTTTCTTTGGAGACCACTTTTGTTCGAGCTATATAGGCGCCAAGCATAACCATGTTAGCAACTCTTTTTTC
This sequence comes from Bathyarchaeia archaeon, assembly GCA_046538175.1. Lineage (GTDB taxonomy): Archaea > Thermoproteota > Bathyarchaeia > Bathyarchaeales > SOJC01 > JBKHJI01. The sequence continues at coordinate 47,999 of JBKHJI010000002.1, forward strand.
ACCCACGTTCATGGCAATATCATTTGCGGGCACAGCTATTACTTCGATGTCCTTTCTAGTGACTCGGCGGGTAATTAGAGAGCTATTGAGGAATAGCAATCCCTTGGGTTTTAGGCGTGGCTCGAAGGCTTTCATGGAAGGGTTATTCATAATTATCAAAGCGTGAGGCGAAGTTATGACCGGCGACCCAATTTCCTCTTCTGATACAACCACAGTGCAATTAGCAGTTCCTCCCCGCATTTCTGGACCATAAGAAGGAATCCAAGTGACATATTTTCCCATTTTCATAACACTATACGTCAAGAGTTTACCGATGAACATCAATCCTTGACCGCCGAAGCCAGCCATTATAACATCGGTGTAAAGAGGTTTTTCACTTGTTTCTTTCATACTTAAACCTCCTTTGGAATTTTGAATTCGCCGAGAGGATAGTAAGGCATCATTTTTTCTTCGACCCATTTCGTTGCGTCGATAGGAGCCATGTGCCAATCTGTGGGGCATTGAGATAAAACTTCCACCATAGAGTAGCCCAAGCCTTTTATTTGGGTTTCAAAAGCTTTCTTTATGGCTTTTTTGGCTTGTATAACGTTTTTAGGGCTATTCACACTTGACCGCGCAATGTAAGCTGCACCGTCCAGCGTTGCAAGCAACTCTGCCATACGAATCGGAAAGCCCGCTTGCTCGGTGGACCGACCTCTGGGAGAAGTAGTGGTTTTCTGACCGATAAGAGTAGTAGGTGCCATCTGACCCCCAGTCATCCCATAAATCGCGTTGTTGATGAATATCGTGGTTATTTTTTCTCCTCGAGCAGCAGCGTGAATTGCCTCTGCGATACCTATGGAGGCGAAGTCGCCATCGCCTTGATAAGTGAATACTATCAAATCAGGATGCACCCGTTTGCAACCAGTCGCCACCGCAGGTGCACGGCCATGTGCCGCTTCGTACATGTCGACGTCAAGATAGTTGTAAAGAAGAACTGAACAACCTACAGGCGCAACCCCTACAGTTTCTTCCCTAATTCCTAATTCGTCTATCACTTCTGCTACCAGTCGATGGGTAATTCCATGACCACAGCCAGGACAATAGTGAGTCGCCACAGATCGCAGCGATTTTGGTCTTTCAAAGATTTTCTCAAGTTCTGCCGACATTTTTCAGCAAGCCTCCACAAGCTTTTCTATTTCAACCACAATCTCGTCATAGCTGGGAACCATACCGCCGGTGCGGCCATAGAAACGAACTTGAGCTTTACCGCACAGAGCAAGTCTAACGTCTTCCACCATTTGCCCGAGACTCATCTCAACCACCAGAAACTTATTCACCTTTTCAGCAATCTTCTCAAAAGCGTCATATGGAAACGGAAAAACAGTAATCGGCCTTATCATTCCTACATTAACGCCTTCCTCTCGGAGAACCTTAATTGCAGTCTTAGCAATTCGAGCCACCGTACCAAAAGCGGCAATGACGATTTCTGCATCATCAGTTCGATAAGTTTCCACACGCACCTCATTCTTAACCATCTCTTGAACCTTACGGTTAATCTCTAAGTTATGTTTCTCCAAAACCACTGGGTCAAGATACAAACTTTTAACCAAGTTAGGAGGCCGTCCTTTAGCGCCTGTTAACGTCCACTCTTTCGGAGGAAGTTGGGGTGGCGCTTTTTTCTTGAATTCTACAGGTTCCATCATTTGACCCATGTAGCCGTCTCCCAAAACCATCACTGGATTTCTATATTTGTCGGCGAGGTCGAAAGCATCTATGGTAAGCGAAACCGCTTCTTGCAATGTGTGCGGCGCCAACACTAGCAAGCGATAGTCACCATGACCTCCACCTTTGGTAGCTTGGAAGTAGTCAGATTGTGCGGGTTGTATGCCGCCTAGCCCCGGGCCTCCACGCATAATGTTTACTAGTACACAGGGAAGCTGAGCACCAGCTATGTAGGATATCCCTTCCTGCATTAAGCTAATTCCAGGGCTAGAAGAAGATGTCATCACTCTTGCACCTGCTCCTGCAGCGCCAAAAAGCATGTTAATTGCAGCTACTTCGCTTTCAGCTTGAAGGTAAACTCCTCCCACTTCGGGAAGTCGTCTTGACATATATTCCGGAATCTCGTTTTGGGGAGTTATAGGATATCCAAAAAAATGTCTACAACCGGCTTGAATTGCGGCTTCGGCAATAGCTTCGTTCCCCGTCATCAACTTTTTTTCCATTATTTTTCTCCTCCACCTTTCTTCTTCTTTCGGTAAACTTCTATAGCGACGTCAGGACAGATTATGGCGCATAGAGCGCAACCAGTGCACTTTCCCTCTGAATCGACAAACTCAGCAGGATAATATCCTTTAGGATTTATTCGCTCAGAGATGCGTATAAGATGGAGAGGACAAGCGTGAATACAGAGCGTGCAGCCTTTGCATATGTTTTCGTCGATTACGATTTTACCCATTTTTAGTTACACCTTCAATGACAGCTTGATACGCAGCATTCGTTCTTCAAGAGTGTCGTTTGAGAAGTAACAATTGTCCTTGGAAAGGGAAAAGTGTTTCGCAAAAACATCCTAAAAACGGTAATACGAAAGACAGTAGTTATCACTCTCCCTCACCGCAAGTCCTCCACGATGACTAAACTGCACTAATCAGCACGGTTTTGGGCTTCGCAAACTGGATGGAAAAGTGTATATTTAACCACTCAAATGTAGAGTGAAAGATCCGAGGAGAATTGAATGTCAAAGCTTCAAGAAATACGGTGGCATGGCAGAGGCGGACAAGGCGCATGGACGGCCAGCGAACTTTTAGCAAAGGCCGCAATCACTGAGGGAAAACATGTGCAGTCATTCCCCGAATTTGGCCCTGAACGCATGGGCGCCCCGTTAGCAGCCTACACCAGAATAAGCAATGAACCCATTAAACTGCATTGCTCCATCTACAATCCTAACGTAGTGGTGGTTCTTGATCCTACCCTTTTAAAAACAGTTAAGGTAACCGATGGACTGGCCGCCGACGGAATATTAGTTGTTAACACTCAAGAAAAACCTACAGAAATGAGACAAAAACTAAGTCTAGAGTCGTCTCAAAAAGTTTGGGCAGTATCCGCCACAAACATCGCCATCAAAATACTGAATGCTCCTATCACCAACACAGCTATGCTTGGTGCTGCAACCCGAGCGGCATCTTTAGTAAATCTCGAGAGTATTGAAAAGGTAATTGGAGAGCGTTTTCGAAAAGAGTTGGCAGATAGAAATATCGCCGTAATAAAAGAAGCCTACAAGGAGGCAGAAACCGAATGAGGCAAAAACCGAAAGGCTGGAAGGACATTCCCATAGCAGGAGTTTGTTGGAAACCAGCAACAGAATATCTTACAGGCGACTGGAGAACCTTCAAGCCTGTTCGAGATCCAGGGAAATGCACCAAATGTCTTCTTTGTCCCATGATTTGCCCCGACACTGCTATAAAATGGAACAGAACTACTGCCGACATTGAATTCGACTACAACTTTTGCAAGGGTTGTGGAATATGTGCCAACGAATGCCCTGCAAGCGCCATAAAAATGGTAAGAGAGGAGGAAGCGTAGAAATGGCGACCACTCAGCGAAAAGCTCTCGCATTGAATGGCGACGAAGCAGTGGCCCTTGCCGTCAAACAATCTGATGTTGACGTAGTAGCTGCATACCCCATAACACCTCAAACCATTATTGTGGAACGGTTCAGTGAATATGTGGCAGATGGGAAAGTGGACACGGAGTTTGTGTGCACCGAATCCGAACACAGCGCCCTAAGCGCGTGTCTCACGGCTTCTGCTACAGGCGCACGAACCTTCACCGCATCGGCTTCAGCAGGCTTGGCATTAATGCATGAGATACTATATGTTACTTCAGGTTGCAGAGCACCCGTTGTAATGGCTATTGCCAACCGAGCATTGTCTGCCCCTATAAACATACATTGTGATCATTCTGACAGTATGGTAGAAAGAGACAGCGGATGGATACAGATATACGTTGAGAATTCCCAAGAAGCCTACGACTCCATCATTCAAGCTTTTAAGATAGCTGAACATCAAGACTTGCTCCTCCCAGTCATGGTATGCCTCGATGCTTTCTTCCTGAGCCACACCTTGGAAAACGTCGAAGTACTGCCTGACGAAATGGTACGAAAGTTCGTCGGCGTCAGATCTATTCCCTTAATAACTGACCATGAAGGAAAAAAAGTACCATTCAAATTAGATCCCAATAACCCCATAACGATGGGACCTTTAGATTTGTACGACTATTATTTTGAGCATAAGCGGCAACAAGAAGAAGCCATGCAGAAAGCTTTTCAAATAATTAAGCAAGTTCACGGTGGATATGCCGAACTAAGCGGGCGCAAATACGGAAACGGTCTTATCGATGCCTATCTTCTAGAAGATGCGGAAATCGCCACAGTATGTGTAGGTTCCACGGCAGGCACTACCAAAACCGTTGTCGATCAACTACGCGCCAAAGGAATAAAAGCCGGGCTATTGCGCCTTCGCACATTTAGACCTCTACCAGTAACAGATATTATGAAAGCGTTGGCAAACGTTAAGGCAGTAGCAGTGATGGACCGAAGCAATAGCTTTGGCGGGTACGGAGGACCTGTCTTCCATGAAATTCGTCACGTACTTTACGATGCCAAAACCCACCCCTATGTGGTAGATTACATTTACGGTCTGGGTGGAAGAGATATGCCTCAAAACATGATCCAGAACATCTACGAAGATTTGCAGAAAATCCTCGAGACTAAGCAAATTAAGGATTATGTACGCTTTGCAGGAGTGCGAGAATAGGAGAGGATGAACATGACAGCGACTGGTTGGAGATTCACCGCGAAGGAAATTGTCGAAAAGCCCGAATTTTTCACTTCTGGACATCGAGCGTGTGCAGGATGTGGGCCGGCCATAGCCTTACGCCAGATAATGAAAGCAGCACGAGGACCTACTATAGTCACCAACGCCACGGGATGCATGGAAGTAGTCTCAACAATATATCCTTACACAGCGTGGAAAGTGCCGTGGATTCACACAGCTTTTGAAAATGCTGCAGCCAACGCCTCAGGCATCGAAGCCGCCATAAAAGCTATGAAAAGAAAGGGAAGACTTGAACATGAACATGTCGATGTGATAGCTTTTGCAGGTGATGGAGGAACATTTGACATTGGATTTCAGGCTTTATCAGGCGCGGCGGAGCGCGGCCATGACTTTCTATACGTGCTCTACGACAACGAAGCCTACATGAACACTGGCATACAGCGAAGCGGAGGCACCCCTTACGGCGCTTCAACCACCACGTCACCGGCAGGTCAAGTAATTCCAGGCAAGACCCAATTCAAGAAACCCATAGCAGACATTATGGTTGCACATGAAATTCCCTACGTTGCAACTGCTTCCATTGCTTATTGGCAAGATTTGCTAACCAAAACACGGAAAGGTCTAGAAGCCGAAGGTCCAGCTTTTCTACATGTGTTCGCACCGTGCCCTAGAGGCTGGCGCTACGATACCAGCAAAACAATAGAAATCGCTCGCTTAGCTGTGGAAACCTGCATTTTTCCATTGTGGGAAGCGGCGAATGGCAAATACAACTTGTCTCCGCAAAGCAAAATTATGGCCTTGAAGCCGGAACGCAAAAAATCAATAAAAGAATATTTGAAGATGCAACGTCGTTTCGGCCACTTGTTCAACCCCAAATTCGAACATGTTATCGACGAAATTCAGAAAATGACCGATAAACGATGGAACCAACTACTCAAGAAATGCAACATGGCGGAGAAACTTAAAGAACAATAAGCAATCCCGTCAAAAGCAAACCCGCAACCGTAAATAGTGGAATCGCAGTTCGTTTAGCCCGCTGTACGGCTCTCTCTGCCAAAAGTGACATTCCCTCTATCTGTTTTTCTCCAATCACTTTGACATTGGGAACTTGGCCAACTTGCCAAGCAGCCAACGCAGGTTCGATGTTATCTAATGCCTCCATCACTGCTTGTTTTATGTAGTTGATCAGCTTCTCGTGGGGGATTGCTTCACCAATAGGGTTGTATCCACGAGCAGTCAGGATTATAGCGTTTACAACATGTGTGTCGGTAGTAAACAATTCTCCTTCGTCAACACCTAACTTTTTCATGGCGCCGAGAATTTTTTCTCTCAACCCAGAAACCATGTTATTGCCGTCGATGGTAATGTAGGCACAAGTTTGCCCATTAGTTTTAACTACAAGGGCACATATCCCACCCGGTCCCATACCATCTTCAAAGCTGAACTCTTTAGGTACAACCTTTGCTGCGCCAATTTCAAAAGAAGAAGGCTTTAGTTTGGAAGCTTTTTGCAAAGCATCTTGAGCCGCATCTTTTAAAGCCGCAATCACGCTATTCACGTTAAAAGGACTGTTTACGCTGTTATGAGCGTTGATTATCACGACATGTGACAATCCAAGTCGAGAGGCTTCTTCAACAATAAAATCGCCTATTTCTTGCGGAAAATCCTCCGTCGTTTTTGGAGCTAAGGTCAAAGTAACAACTGCACAATCTCCAAATATTTGGCAACTCGCACTCGCCACATCTTTCTGGATTCTAACAAAGCCTGTAACCCTTGAATCAAACTTGGCGAAGTCGGTAGAACGCAATATGCTTTCTAACACTTTCCGATTTTGTTGCTGAGAAGATAGATCGAATTCATGTCCGAACAAGCCGTGGGGAACAGCAACTACACAGTTTAGCTTCTTCTCCAACGCCCCTTGAGTCATAGACGGAAGAAGGCTACTCCCAATGTTTCTGAAGGGCCCGGGATGGAAAGAGGACACTACATTTACATATTTGATCTTGCCTTCTGATTTGAAGGCCAGTAGAGAGAAGTCGATAGCTTCTTCCTTTCCAAATTTTTCAAAAAGACTTTCCAGAGGCGCCGTGAGGTTTTCCATCCAGTTAGCGAGGAAAGCCCGTAGAACAGTGCTTGTAGGTATTTGAAATGTTTCAGCACCAACCTGGTTTACCATGCTTATGAAAACAAACGCGGTAATAAGCGAGATCGTGACTGAAGAAAGAAGAACTAACACTATTATGGTGATATCAAAAGAGTAGCCCACCAAAAAGGACACATAGAACATGGACAGTAAACAGAATAAAGGCTGTGTCAAAGACGCTCCCACAACTTTGCAAGAAGATACAAAAGAAGTTGACAAAAAAACTATTAAACGAAGAATGCAAACGGCAGCAAAACCCATTATGAACAAGTCAACCCAGAAACTCCAAGAATTGAAACGAGCCAGTAAGGACCCAACCAAGAGAAAGCCAATCCATAACGAGATTGAAAACATAGAGAGAGCCGCGCAACGCCGCGCGTCATAAACCAGATCGGATTTCATAAACCCTTGGCGAACAATAAAATCGGAAATTATCGATAAAACGTAGAGAATCATGCCAAACTGTAAAGCTATAATCAGAGACGCGTTGGCTACTAAAAAAATCGCTAAGATACTCCCTGCCATGCACAGAACAAAGGTGAGTAAAACAATTTTAGGATAGGGCGGCAGAACAAATAGCGAAGAGTAATGTTTTACCGCTCTTTCAATCCAGTAATCTAGACTTTTAGTAGAAGCCAAACGCCTCGTATCTCCGCATAAGTTTTAGAAATAAGATTTTCTCAAATATTAAAGTTAACAAATTCTTCGAAAAATTCGCCAATAATTTTTAGAGGAATGTTGTAGCCAGAAGGAAACCTCTGCGAAAAGGGATAAAGTTTTATCTATGAACAAACAGACATAAGAAATTAGAGTCTGTTTATGCCAGCCAATATAATTCCACCGCCTTCAATCTTCCACATGTTGGAAAAAAATGTGGGAAAGAAAATATTAGTTATTCTAAATCAGGCGTATGGGTTTGAAGGGACATTAATCGCAATAACCCATGAGCCGCCTGGAATCTGGCTTTCAAATGCCGAAGCTGTAATTTTCCGCGCCACAATAGCAAATCCCATACCACAAATTGCTGGCAGAGAGGAAAGAAGCGAAATATTTGTAAATCTAAACTCGGTTCAACGAATAGAAGTGCTCCACGAAACTAAATAACGGGATGTTAGAAAACTGCTCCAAGGTTGTAGAGCTGAGCTAGTATACATAAAATTATCAGGCTGACGGAAAGGATGACAATCAGCTCTGGCTTAATCTGTATACCCTTAGTCTCCTCTTCAAAGAATCGAAGCAACCCAGCACTGGCAGCTGGCATAGGCGCGCCTTCTCGCTTCTTCTTTCTACTCATGTTAGGCATACTCCTTTAACGTCACCTTACAAATATTGAATTTCAGCTAATATATGTTACGTGTCTAATCTACGAACTAACTATGGTTTTAACGCTACTTTCGCTTCCTAAACATCTGGGCATATTGTCCATCGTTACAGGACGGTGCACCGTATTTGGATGCGATTTTCGTGATTCATTGAAACGACAAACGATAATTGTAAATTTGTGCAAATTTGCAGAGATTTTCTGTAACATGGAAAACTGTAAAAAGGGTATATGAAAACGATAGGGGATATCGTCCTAAACAAATCCTGCAACACTGATCAACCCGCTTAGTTGTTTTAGAAGTGGAAGACTTTCAACTACATACAAACTATACCATGCTGCCGTTGATCGTCACAATCTCAGTGCCGTTTATATGTGTCAAGAGGTCGAACTCGGCGAGAGAGATTTAAGAGGGTTAGTTGTGCAGAAGCACACTGTTCTGAGAGATTTTGGTGAAGATATTAGAGCAGTATGAAAAGGCCACTCTCCTGTTTTCATAAAAAAATCTCAGTCTCTACAAAAAACCCAAAGAGTTAGGAGAGACTTCGCTATTCTTTCAGTCAATTAAGATGGTTGTCACTTCAAAGCTTTTATGTTAGCGGTGAGCTTCATAAAAAGAGAGGTTACATCATGGTTGCCCAAGAAGCATATAATCGGGCGTTTAAGTTACTTCAAGAACACCACAAATGGTTCAATGAAAGCATTCCGCTCATAGCCAGCGAAAACATATCTAGTCCTGCTGTTAGAGAAGCATTGGCAAGCGACTTTGGCCACCGTTACGCTGAAGGTTGGCCTGGCGAACGAGTTTATGCCGGTTGCGTATACATAGATCAAGTGGAGCTTCTGTGTATCGACTTGATGAAAGAGCTATTCAAAGCAGAGTTTGTGGATGTACGTCCTATTTCAGGGGTCGTAGCAAACTTGGTGGTTTATACAGCTTTCACAGAACCTGGCGACGTCATGATGGCACTTTCAATTCCATGCGGAGGCCACATTACTACAGGCAAGAAAGAGTTTGGCGGCACCGCAGGTGCAGTTCGAGGCTTAGATGTGCAGTACCTAGCCTTAGACTACAGCGAGTTGAACATTGACATAGAAAAGACGAAGGACCGAGTGAAAAAACTCGTGAATGAAGGAAAACCGCCTAAATTAATAATGTTCGGTGCGAGCGTCTTCCCGTTTCCCCACCCGGTTAAAGAGTTGGCTGAGACGTTTCACAGCATAGGTGCCACAGTAAGCTATGATGCTGCTCATGTAGCAGGTTTGATCGCTGGTGGAATATTCCAAGACCCACTTCGAGAAGGTGCCGACGTGGTTAGTATAAGCACCCACAAAACCCTTTTCGGCCCCCAACATGGCGGCGTACTTTCTGGAAATAGAAACGCAGATGCTATAAAGAAAGCTACATTTCCGGGAATGGTTAGCAATCACCATTTGCACGCTTTAGCCGGTGTTACTATTGCCTGTGCAGAGATGCTGAAATTTGGAAAAGCCTACACACAGCAGGTGGTAAAAAATGCAAAGGCTTTGGGACAGGCTTTGTATGAGCGGGGGTTTAAGGTACTAGCGGAACACAAAGGCTTCACCGAGTCTCATGTAATCCTCATCGACATAACACAGCAAGGCGACGGCGGCATCATAGAAGAAACCTTGGAAAAGGCGAACATAATAATAAACCGCAACCTTCTGCCTTGGGACATTAAAGAAGGGCGTCATTTCATGCATCCAGGGGGAATTAGATTGGGCACTTCTGAAGTAACAAGGTTGGGCATGAAAGAATCCGAGATGACTAACATTGCCGAGTTCATTAAGCGCGTAGTCATAGAACATGAGGACGTCAACAAAGTGAAAAAAGACGTCGCCGAATTCAGAAAAGACTACCAGAAAGTGCATTATTGTTTCGAAGACGCTGCAGAAGCATACAAATACATGAAACTTTGTTGATCCTTAAAACTAGCTATGTGGTTCAAAGGCAATTGAGCATTAAAACCGAGGAAGCAGCTTTGGATACAAACTAGAACGCAGTAATAATTCAATTCAAACATCCACCGAGTTGTTAAGCGAGCAACTGAGTCTTGCTTGATGTTAGAAGATTTCCATGCCTACAAAGTGGAGTGAAAAAGCATCTGTTTTTGAGTATACGAAACTAAGTGCCATACATTATTATAGCAAATTATTTCTTAATGCGTAGAAACGGTGAGTTGAAATGGTCCACACTGCCAAGAAGAAGCAAAAGCTCTTTACTATTTTTT
>JBKHJI010000082.1:0-3971 GCA_046538175.1 Bathyarchaeia archaeon
TAGGTTTTCTGCGGCTAAATTGTTCAGTTCATTTTTTGATTTAACAGATTCGTGTTAGGCGGTAGCCATCTTCAACAAGGCTTTCTTTGTCATTTCGCCGTGTCTGAGACCGTAATAGATTCCAGCGACCTTTGCGCCGTATGGGATAGCTATTTTCTTAACGAGATTGCACAGGAGAGAGTTTTGAATTCTGTGTTTTAGAAAGGTGTCTCTCCAGATTTGGACGTTGTATTCCCAGCAGCGGATCAAAAGTGCCCAACGGGTTTGCGTTAGCGAGTCAAGTTCTACTTCTCGTTTGTGCATTAGTAGACAGCCTTCTAAGGGTACAAAAAAAAGTGGAACATAAAAGGCGTTATAACCCTTCAAATCGTCCATCAACTCGAGCGTTTCGAGAACATCCTCTTCATTCTCGCCGGAAAGCCCAATTATCAATGTGGCGAGGGGATACCAATCATTGTCGTTCAGTATACCGAAAGCTTGACTTACTATCTCTGGCCATTGTTCAGGCTTGTATGGCAACGTCTTGCCTGCCATGTATTTTTTCACGAGTCTAACGCTTGCTGTTTCAATGCCCGTCTCAGCCGTCACAATCGGCTTAGTTCCATAGGAATACCAGTTGTGCGCAACCAAAACTTCGGACAGTTCTTTGACCATTTGGGGGTTGTACACTACTGGAGCCAAGGACATGTGTGAGGGTTGAATAGCCTTTACGCCTGGATAGGCTGCTATAGTCTTGACGAGTTTGACAACGGCGTCCCTGTTTGGGGCGAAGTTCTTATCCTTGTTTCCATACAAGAAGATGTCCTCAGTAATCAACGTGATGTCTGGGCTTCCTTGCTTCACGGTTGTCTTCACCTCTTCCATTATTCTCTCCAACGGTACGTCAATTCTCCTCTGCATGGTCGGAGTGCAGAACTGGCAGTTTCGACCGCAGCCTTCTGATATTTTGACAGCGCCGTGGATGGCGGGATGCCTGATCAACGGCATGTTTTCGCCGCCTGGATTATTTCCCGATCGAACTATAGGGGGAAGAGGCTCTCCGTTGGCGGCTTTTCTGAAAACGTCTCCGATTGCTTCTGCTCCACCGCCGATTAACACGCAGTCTAGACCATACTTTCTAATCAGTTTCTTGCGTTCCAGCTGCCATGAACCAAAACCGCCTACAATCACCTTCGGTCTATACTTTCGGATGCTTGGATGCATAGCCAACTCTTTGAATTCAATAGAATTCATCGATTCACCGCCCTTGACCAACGAGGAATAGGTCTTACTCACGTATCCATTCCCGGTTGGGTCCATAGCGGATATTCCAACTACCTTCGTGTTTGGTCCAACAAATGCATCTAAATCCGCAGGGTGAACCACTGCAATGTCTGACTCGCTGAAACCATTTTCCAAAAGAAGAGCTTCCACCTTTCTTAACCCGTATGGAGCAAATCTTGCTCGTCCATCGCCGTCGCGCTGAACCGGCGGATAAAGCCATTTTCTCAAAAACCACTGAGGCACTGGGCCCTTGGCGAATCCTGCAACAAAGGCAACAAATGGATTATTGTAGTAATCGCTCATTTCAGTAGCTGAAGCAGTCAAAACTACTTTCGTGCCTAAAGTCCTCGCCATCTGTTTAGTCCCTTTTTCCCATCTAAACAGAGAAAGTATTCACATCGTTGTCTTATTAATAACTAGCGCAAACCAGCCGAAAGATATCAAAAGACCGAGTACCCCTCTTTTAAACTGAATTTTAGCCGCGCAACAGAATGATGGAGTTACAACTAGTACATCGGCTTTGCTAGATCATGAACTGTTTTTGGAACTCCACAACTTCGCCGCTGTCTTGCGCTTGCGCATAAGTTTCCAACAATTCTTTGTTGAGGCTGAGGAATGTGTGCCCCCATTTGAAACTTGAAAGTAGTTCTTCCGCTTTTTCTTTAAAACCTGCAATGAAGAGCGCTGCAGCTAAGGCCTCCACGGTGCTGAGCATAGTGGGCTTTCCATAGTTAACGGGGTTCGCGGCGATCAAATAAGGCAAGCAACGTGAGGCTCCTCGCAGATTAAGAAGTTTCGCCACGTCATCGGCATGCTTCCAGCTCAAATCTAAAGCCACAAGCCCTTTCGTTTCAATTCGTTTGCGGTCAATGGGTGAAAAAGCTTTTTTGGCAAACGGGTTTAAAATAACCGCTCCTTTGGGCAGTTCTCTAACATTGTGAACCGTCCAAACATGACCGTGACGCTTCAACTTCAGCGCCGAACATTTCCGCGGATCGCATTGTCTCGCGTGATAAACCACGATTTTCAAGTTTTTATGATGCACCGTCTCGCACCTTCAAATGCGACATCGGATCATCGATAACCTTTGGAATCCAGTCTAGCAGGTCCGTAGCTACCATGTGGTAGCCTCTTTCGTTTCTGGCAAAATCTCCTGCGGCGCCGTTAGTAAAAGCACCCGCCGCCGCGGCTTCGAACGGATCTGCCTGCTGAGCCATAAACGCGCCCACGATGCCGGAAAGCACATCGCCAGTTCCGCCCACGGTCATGCCAGGATTGCCGGTGAAATTTAGTTTCACTCTTTTCCCGTCAGAAATTATGTCTTTGTTTCCTTTTAGCAAGACCACCGCGCCGAGTTTTAGAGCAGTCTTTTTCACTTTTTCAACTCTTTCGTCAATGTTAGAAGGTAACCTTTTTCCTGTTAAGATTTCGTATTCTCCTGTGTGGGGGGTCAACACCGTCGGAACCTTGAGAGGACGTTTGAATTCTGCAAAGGCTTGCAAACCGTCAGCGTCCAGTAAAAGGGGAGTTTTCGTCTCTTCGGCAGCCGCTACGATCTTTTCAACAGCTTTCTTGGTCTCGGTGTGAAGCCCAAGGCCTGGCCCTAAAACTAAGGTTGTTATTCTTCTTAGGTACTGGCTGATTTGGGAAACATTTTCAGGATTAAGGTGGTTACCTCCAAGCTTTATTGTAATTAAGTTCGGTGTGGTAGAAGAGATGGCATAGGCAGTTTTTTCGGGAGCTGCAACGTAAGCTATATCTACTCCTGTGCGGAGCGCTGCAAGGGCAACTAGAGCCGGAGCGCCAGAATACGTTTCACTTCCGCCTACGATGAGTAGTTTGCCAAAATCGCCTTTGTGTGATTCGGCGAGGCGAGGTTTAACCGCCAAGGCCACGTCGCCTGGCCCTGCAAAACTCTCGAAAGTTTTGGGCACTCCGATGTCTTTCACCAGCAGCTCACCAACATATTCCTTAGCGTTGAGCAAACCACGCTTCGCCTTGTGGAACGTTACAGTCAAATCGGCCTTGACCGCCTCGCCCAACACTTCGCCCGAATCTGAATCTAAACCCGTAGGAGAGTCAACGGCTAGCTTGAAGGCTTGCAAACCGTTAATCGTCCTAATCAACTGCAAAATTGGCTGCCGCGGAGCACCTCTCAATCCGACGCCTAACAAAGCGTCAACAACCACGTCTGCTTTTACATCAGGGATTTGAGAGGAATCGACGACCTCATGTAACTGCACACAATTCCTCAACGATTGTAGCGCAGACCAATTCTTCAGCGACGCTTCGTGCATTATATTAGTTGGCTTACCGCCCACTATTACTTCTACTTGGTATCCTAAGGAGTGAAGATGCCGTGCCGCCACAAAACCGTCACCGCCATTTCCACCTAAACCACAGAAAAATGCAACACGTGTTTTTTTGGGTGAAAAACGAGTGAGAATCTCAGCGGCGATACTGCAACCGGCATTTTCCATAAGCTGCAAAAGCGAAATACCAAAGTATTCAGCGTTCATCTCGAGAGCACGCATCTTTCGACTAGATATGACATCGGTTTCCATAGTTTCCACGGTTGATTAATATGCAGTTTGTTTCTCTTAAATAAGTAATCCGTGATGCCGAACTAGTTTAGCGATAAGCCCTACTTCTTAATCATGCCTGCGACGTCAACGGTGATGGCTATGTGGGCGTGGACGATATAGTAG
>JBKHJI010000083.1:0-3942 GCA_046538175.1 Bathyarchaeia archaeon
ACTATCTCTCTTCAATGAGAACAAACAAACCACAAAGCTGCTTAGAAAGCCCCACCGTTAGAAAGAGAAATAGACGACTTGATCGCAAGCTGCAACAAGCACGTAGCAGCATTTCTACAAGTGGCAAAAGAAACAGGGGCCAGAGCTGGAGAAATCTTCAGCCTGAAATGGACCGACGTAGACTTTGAAAGTAAAACCGTGAACCTGACGCCTGAAAAAGGAAGCAACCCTAGGATCCTCAAGATTTCGAACAAGCTAGTAGCTATGCTCGGCACATCGCCAAAGGAACATTAGCAAATCTTCAAACTCTACGAAAAACTGAATTATCTAAGGCGCAGCTTCGACAGAAGCCGCCTAAGAACAGCTCACAAGCTAGCGAACCCTAGAATGTTAAAGATAACCTTCCACAAGTTGAGGCATTGGAAAGCCACCATGGAATACCAGAAGACCAAAGACATTCTACATGTGATGAGGCTGCTGGGACACAGAAACATAAAGAACACGTTACTATACACTCAGCTAGTTAGACCAAACGAAAATGACGAGGAATACATTTCAAAAGTCGCAGGAACAATTAACGAAGTAAGGGAACTAGTAGAAAACGGCTTTGAGTATGTATGCGACGTTGAAGGCGTTAAGCTGTTCAGAAAAAGGAGGTAGAACAGGTTGTCTAGGGCTTATGCCAAAAGTCCATTGTGGTGCCGAGGGCCGGGTTTGAACCGGCGACAACCCGGTCTTCAGCCGGGTGCTCTCCCAGGCTGAGCTACCTCGGCTAGTTTTTGACTGTCCTCAGATATTTTTTTCCCTCAGTTACTCATTTACGTTTTTTCAGGAATATTAAGTTGTCCTTTTAGTAGATGTATTCAAAGCCGGCTTCAAGCAATTCTTTAATCTCTTCAGAGTTTTCGGCGACTTTAACGGTGAACTCGTCGTAGCTGCTCTGTCCAAATAGGGTTGGTCGATGTTTATGTAGATTTCAGTGTTTTTCATGCTTTTGTGTCCTAGAAAGTTTTTGACATAGGAGTCTTTTGTATAGTGATAAAACGTTGCGGGTTTCCAGTGGCGAAGCATGTGAAAGCTGATTTTGTGGAGGTAGAGGTTTGAAGTTTCAATGCAAGTTTTTTCCTTGCGTTTAGAAACATTGTTTTCATCGAGGCTATCGAGCAGTCGCGGAACACTTTTGAGCTGTCTTTTGGTAAAGCGTTGAGTATTGCGGTCAACTTTGAACTTATACTCCACATTCGCGATTAGAGCGTTTCTCTGGGCTGTTGCATTCTTGCAATAGGTGCGCATAGGAGACCATTTTTAGTATGTATGCCTCGTAAGATATGTGTGGAGGTTGGCTTGGGTGAGGATTGGATTTCATGTTTCGATCGTGGGTTCTATCGACAAGGCGGTGGATAGGGCTGTCGAGAGGGGCTACGCTACCTTCCAAATCTTCACAAGCAACCCGAGACGATGGAAACCCAGAGAACTCACCTCTGAGGAGACGAAAGCCTTCATCGAGAAAGTGAACAGCAACGACGTGAAACCAGTCTTCGCTCACATGCCATACCTCCCAAATCTAGCGTCACCCAGAGACGTGGTATACGCAAGGTCCTGTGAGACTCTTATATCGGAGTTGAAAAGGTGTAGCAAACTGGAGATCCACTATCTCGTTACACACCTAGGTAGCCATCTTGGAGGTGGGGTGCGAAAGGGTTTTTTGAGAATCATCAAAGCCATCAACAGGGCCTTCGAAGTTGTGGATGAAGGGGATGTTATGATTCTCCTCGAGAATACGGCGGGAACCAGAAACAGTATGGGCGGGTCTTTTGAGGATGTCCGGCATATAATTCAAGGATTGACTTATCCTGAACGCGCTGGGATCTGCTTCGACACCTCCCACGCGTTCGCGGCGGGTTATGATCTTAGAACTCACGAGTCTGTAGAAGAAATAATCGAGAAGTTCGATGAAATCATCGGGTTCAAAAAGCTGAAGCTTGTCCACTTGAACGATTCGAAGGGTGATTTGAACTCGCGTATTGATCGTCATGAACACATTGGCATGGGCAAAATCGGAAATGAAGGGTTCAGAAACGTTCTAAGAAGTAGACTGGGACGACTTCCTCTAATACTTGAGACGCCAAAAGACGATAGGAGATCCGACATCCAAAACCTTAGAAAGGTGAGAGAGCTAGCCGGAACGATCTAGAATGCGAGCATTTACAGAGTCGCGCTCCTTTATCGAATGGTATTATTTATGATGGCAAACCTAACGGCTTTCAGGTGATGCACGCGGAAAGATGGGTGCTTGGAGATTTTGCCATTTGTCGCTGATTCAAACGTCGCTTTCGACACTCCACCATATTTATGAACAGAAGCTTCAACTGAAAAGTGGAGGATTCAAATCCCCATTCATCGATTGGGTCTGCACCCAGTTCTGTTGTGCTAGGCTTCCGTTACAGCTATAGTTTCACCGAATCGTTCAAAATTTCTTTTTCCCTTAGCCCATTCCAAACCCATAGCAATCTTCGAATCTGAAATTTTCCTTATGTAGGAACGCCATCGTATCCCCTCAAACTGCTTTGGACAAGGTTCTACAATAACCTCAAACCTGATCTCTTTTTCAGTTCTGGCATATTCCACTTCGTTGTTGACAAAGCCATAGGAGTAGATGTCCTTGCGTCTAAACTTCTCCTCTCTTTGGTCATAATAGAGAAAAGAAACGGCCTTGTGTACAAGTTTTCCTGCGTTCCAGGTCTCGTGTCTTCCTGTAATGAATTTTTCACCAAGCTCGGTAGAGAAAACGTGGATGCTTTCAACAACTCCTTCCTCTCCAAACTCATTCTTAGCTATTCCCTTCCAGCGACCTATCAGAAACTTCCACTTATCCAAGGGAGAACTCGAACTCACCATCAAACACCCGAGAGAATCAAATGATGGCTCAGTTTGATAAAAGTTTTCTCCCCAAAGAAGGCATGCGAATCCAAATTATAGAGTTTTGCGGCTCATGTTTGCTTTTTGTACAAATCTCTGCGCCTCTACAGTAGTTAAACATATGGCGCTCCTTGTTGGAATATGTCAATCTTCTTTTTTGCTCTCACCATTTGAGATTTCTTGTACAAGGCTTTAAAGAAAAAAGGAGAATTGATTGTTTGTGCTGCGCCACTTACACTAGGACACTGCTAATGATTCACTTGTCTCATAATTACTCGCTGAGTCGTAGGTCCACCCGTCTTTGACAACATTTGTTACAGTAGAGGTGTACGTACCAGTTAGTCTTGATCGCACGTTGAAGGTTACTGTTCCGTCGGTGCCTGTTGTTCCGCTGAAACTCTGAATGGAACCGTCAGGAAGAGTGGTATCCAAGTGCACAGTGGCACCTGAAACTGGTTGACCAGCTTCGTCCAAAATTGGAACCGTGGTGTATACGATGTAGTTTATTCCCCTTGTTGCGTACCACATAGTAATGTCGCCTACGTGCATTTTTTCCCCGGGGATATTATCTACAGTTACGGTGATTTGAGCCGCGTATGTGGTTTGACCTGTGTTGTCGGTTGCTCTAGCATCTACGGTGTGGGAGCCGTCAGCCACAGCGGTGGTGTCCCAGTCGTAATAGTAGTAGGCTCCATCAAAGTTTGACGTAATATCTGTCCAAGCTCCACCATCAATTGCTAACTCGACTTTGGATACTTGATTGTCATCAGTGGCACTGATCAAGACTCTGTAGGTTCCTTGTATTACTTGTCCGTCTGTAGGATCTTTGATTGAGCATGTGGGCGGTGTATCTCCAAACTCCTTTAGAGCTCTATAGGCGTTAATTCTACCGTAGCCATAGTATTGATCCCATCCAGCGTCTCCAAGGTCGTCAGCAGTATTGCGAAGATGCAAGCGTAACTGTTCGTTTGTAAGGCTGGATTCATAAGACCAGACTAATGCGGCAAGGCCGGATACGTGAGG
>JBKHJI010000025.1:0-17941 GCA_046538175.1 Bathyarchaeia archaeon
AACTAGGGGCATGTTGATTGGAATCATGTTCATCATCTGCCTTTAAGCGATAGGAGTGCACTGTAAAACGAAGCTTGCTAATTAAACTTTCAGCTAGGCTCTATGGCTTCGTTACAAAAAAATTGAATGACGCCCAAATAGAAAATAACACCATAAAACTAATTTACAACAAACACTCTAATAGTTGACGCTTAAGAGAAGGGAGAAAAATGAAAAAGGCAATTGTAATGTCATTCATATTGCTGTCAATGCTTCTATTGGCAACGCCTCCACTAGCAAGAACTGAAGAGACTCCAAATAACGTATCGTTAGCTTTTGATGTAACGCCTTCCAAAGAAGAGTTTGTTGATATGGCAAGTTTAGAAGTCGCTGACGGCGAAATGGACGATCCAACGCCCTTCTGGGTAGACATAGTTAACGCAGAATACTACCATGACGGCGGCGATGGCATTTACGTAGCTGTTTTGGACACTGGGCTTTTAGCAGAATGGCCATTCTTCTTCGCCCATGCAAACATTAAAGCTGAGTGGGGTATAGGCTTTACACATGACATTTGGTGGGACGATGATGCACAAGACTTTATGATGGGGCCACTCCGAGACGACAGAGGTTTCATCACTAAGGCATTTGAAGGTTCGGGTCATGGCACTCATGTCACAAGCACGATTGTGGGTTATCGTTTCAGCACCGCGACTGCTGATTTCATCGTGCGTGGAGTTGCGCCAAAAGCAACTATTATTCCAGTGCTTGTCTTGGACGCTTGGGCAGTTCCTTATCCAGGAGGAGTAGCTGGTTTCACTGGTGGTACTTGGGAAATGGTTTCTGCAGGCATCAACTATATAGCTGACTTGGCCGAAGAGGAGGGCATCAAAATAGTCATCAGCATGAGCTTAGGTGGACCTAGTCCAAGCCCGATGATCGAAGATGCGATAAACTATGCTATCAGCAAAGGCGTAATTGTAGTAGCTTCAGCAGGAAACACAGGTTATGCAGGAATGGGCTGGCCAGGCGCATATCCCCAAGTAATTTCTGTTGGAGCAGGCGGCTGGACAGAACAATGGATAACCAAACCGCCAGAAAGCAGATGGTGGCTAAACGATGTTCCAGAGCAACTCAATACCGAGGACTATTGGGGCAACAACTGGCAAATATACCTAGAAGACTTCAGCTCAAGGCCAAACTTGGACTTGGAACAAAAATCATACCACCTCGATGTCACAACACCAGGCGCCTCAATCGTCGGACCATACAAAGGATACTTCAGCACAACAATAGGATACTACTACTTGTGGGGTACGAGCATGTCAACACCTCACGTTTCCGGGATAGCAGCCATAATACTTCAACATCACCCACACTTCAACCAGTACGCTATGGAGTTTATCCTCAAGAACGCAGCGTATCGGATTCCATTGGCGTGTGACGGCGCATGGGTATATGACCCATGGTATGGGCTATGGCACTTCGAATGGTTCGGCACCGACTGGGGAGCAGGCTGGCTCCAAGCGGACAAAGCAATGTTCGTAGCATATGCCTTTAGCAAGGCAAGATTCGCCGCACCTAACCCAATTTAGAAGATGAACTACCTTAATCACAATCTCTCTTTTTTTATTTTGGAAATGAAAAAATTGCACCAACAAAGTCCACACGTTCTCAATGTGTGTTTTTCGAAGACAGCTAACTCATAAAGAACTTAGTTTCACAGCATTCTTTATGGGTTGGCTTTCTTCAAGCTTTTGGATGCAATAATTGCTGCGGAAAGTGCTACAAATAATACAAGCAAGTACCTTGCTTCGGGAAACTCGGGCAATATATAGTCTGTAGTTACCCCATACTCTTCAGCCACGTGAAAAACGAAATGCAAATTTGTACTATTTAGCGAGGCAATTATGAAAGGACGTGTTATAATCTGCGCTACTGCCAAATCATTCGATGATCTACTCTTGACTATTTCCACATGAACAAATTCTCCATCGGTCCAGATTCTGTCTATAGATATTTTGTAACCCGCAGTAGGACATTTGCCCATGAAGACGCAAACAATTATGTTCCTAGAGAAATTTATCTCAGGAAGCGACCTTGGAGGCGATTCTAGAAGTGTGTGTTTTTCCCAAACTCCTTCCCACTCGGCTTCATTTCTTACCACAATGTACGTTTCTTCACAATATCCATTCATGTTTCCCCAGTCAATTACTTCAAACGGCATTTCCAGATTCTTTGAAGCTTCACTTGCGTCGAAGAAAGCAGATAAAGCGATCAGCAACAACATCGCAAGAAGAATTGTCGGCCAATTTGGTGGTTTCATTTCATTCACGCGATGAACTGTGTTGGTTGGGTTCTTAATCCTATGGTTTAGAACGGCCTGTTCAAACTTTTCGAACGGTAACTATGCATCTATTCTATACATTACTATTGTTAAAAAGTGTGGGCTCTTATGTTTTGCTGGCAAATATCCTATTTTTTTAAAAGGCGCCCTTCTCGGTCGATTTCCAAAAGACGAATTCTGGTGGTGGAAATAGGGTTGCAGTTCTCAGCTAACACCATTTCTATGACAATAATGTCTAACGGTGGCAAGCTGAAGGCCTTACGCTTTTCATTTATCTCGGTAGCTCGGGCCGCGGTTTCTTGACTCACTACTATAGCTTTTATTCGTCTACTGGTTAATGCCGGTCCATACGCGTCGTGTAGGGGCACGATTTCAGCATGGTCAAGCCAACCGTGCTTTCTCAAAAACCCTTTTAATTCTTCTAGCCTCACGGCGAAAGGTGCAATCTTGTGAGGCTTGGACATTTTTTCCACAAAGTCGTCTGTGCATAAACCTATCACAACTTTCTCGGCAGATGCAAAAGCTGTTTTTAAGAGCACTCGGTGTCCCTTGTGAAACTCGTCGAAAGTACCTCCTACAGCAATGGTTTTGAACTTTTTCTGCATTAGTCCTCACGTTTATGACGGGTCAAATTTCCATCAGGCTTTTTTTGGTTTGAGCCTTCCATTTACAATATCTAAAATCTTCTTTGCGACTTCTCGTTTAGAAGCTAGTGGAACATGGATCACTCTTCTCTCTTTATCTATAATGAAAACCTCATTCGTTTCGGTTCCAAAACCTACACCTTTCTTTCCCACGTCATTCACAACAACTAAATCAGCATCGGCCTTTACCCGCCTTCTATACGCACTTTCGATCAAATCCTTTTTAGGTAACTTGTATTCTGCACGAAAGGCTACTAGAAAAGTCTGGGGGCTAACCTTCTTCACACAGTCGATAATTTTCCGGGTGGGCTTCAACTGCAGTTTAAGCGAATGGAGCTTATGCGTTGAAACCTTGTGAGAATATGGCTTCTCAAGCTTCCAGTCAGCGGCTGCGGCTACACCTATCATCACATCGTATTTTTTAGATTTCAGTTCAGAAACAACTGCTTCATGCATCTGTTCGGTTGTCTCGACGAAAATCGCCTTAGCTCTTGACGGTGGAGCTCCGGTTCCTAATCCGTAGACGAGCGCTACTTCTGCTCCACGGTTTAAGGCTTCTTCTGCGATTGCGAAACCCATTTTTCCAGAGCTTCTGTTTGTGATAACGCGAATGGGGTCGATGTACTCTAACGTAGATCCTGCGGTGACTAGCATTTTCAACCCGGAGAAATCTTGTTCCGCTGCAAGTTTGTGAATAACCGTGTTAACGATATCCTTTGTTTCAGCTATCTTTGCTTTTCCTTCTTCAATTCTCGGACCAACAAACTCAACGCCCAACGCCTTTAGCTTCTTAATATTTCCGTCCAAAATCTGATGGTTATACATGGACTCGTGCATCGCTGGAACAACTATTATGGGGATGTTCGAGCCGAAAGCTGTTGAAACGACAGAAGTCACTGTTGTATCGTCAATTCCACAGGCGATTTTGCTCATCGTGTTAGCTGTAGCTGGAGCAACAAGAATCAAATCAGCCTTTTTTTGATGTTCGCCAACCAAAGCCACATGTTCAATCTTTCCCGTTAGCTCGGTTACGACCTCGTTTCCGGTTGCCCACTCCGCAAGGTATGGGTGAATGATCTTTTGCGCCATCGGTGACATTACGGCCAAAACCTCTGCTCCATGCCGCATCAAATTTCTGGCTATTTCTGGGCATTGAACAGCTGCCACGCTTCCAGTTATACACAAAACTATGCGTTTTCCCTTGAGTTCTTCTCCTTTAGTTCCCACAATATCCTTCGATGGATGCGTAGACAAAATGAATCCCTCGTTTCAGTCTCCTAAAGTTTTGACGATATCTCTTAAATCCTTCAAGAGATTCTCAATATGTTTTTTATGAACATGAGGCATAACGACGATTCTGACATGTTCCGGAAAGAGGGAAACCGCCCATTTTCTAAGTCTCAATTCTTCCGCCACTCGGCGAATGTCAAATACCTCGGATTTTAACCCAACAACATTCAAGGTCGGTTTGGCCACTATGTTCAACCCCTTAATTTTAGGAATCTCTTCTGCCAAATTCCACGTTAAACGCATACACCGCATAACAGTTTTTCTATAGCCCTCTCTCCCCAAATGTTTCAACAAGGCCCAAACAGCAATAGCAGAAGCGCCTGAACGTGTTCCCACAAAAGTAGCTTGCTCAGTTTCTCCTCCAGCCAGATAAGAAATGTTCCATGCAACAGCATTTTTCAAGATTCTATTTCTAAACAAGATCCCGCCGGCGGGTATTGGCGCCAACCCCATCTTATGTGGGTCGATGGTGATAGAGCAAACTCCAGGCAACGCAAAATCAAAATTTGGAACATTGCACCCTGATTCTTTCAGGAATGGAATAACAAACCCTCCGAAGGCTGCGTCTACGTGGAGGTACAAGTTCTTTTCTAGAGCTATTTCGGAAAGCTTCGATATAGGGTCGACTACTCCCAAACCGGTTGTTCCAGCTATGCCGACAATTGCTATCGTGTCCGGATTTACTGCTTTTTTGACAGCTTCCACGTCGACTTGAAAACTTCTGGTTAATCCAACCTTAACAACTTCTAAACCTAGCAGGTCGGCAGCTTTGTCGAAAGAGCAGTGAGCCGAAGTTGGTACTATGACTTCGCCATGTCTTTTTTTTGCGGTTCTTTTCGCCGCCCACAAAGCCAAAGTGTTGGCTTCTGTACCTCCTGTAACGATGTTGCCAGAAGCCTTCGAGTTGGAAAGCAACGCGCCAAGCATAAGCATTGTTTCTCTTTCTAGTTCAGCCACCGCCGGAAAGAGTCCCGGGTCACCTAAGTTTTTGTCTATAAAACGTGTGTACACTTTTCTAGCTAGAGGATGCGACTTGGTACGCATCGATCCAACTATTTTTCCAGATTCATATGTAAAGTCTTTTCTGAGTCGTGACTCGAGTTCCTCGAGAACTTGGTTCTTAGGCAACCCTTTGCTCTGCATTTTCTGATACTCCTAGAGTTAATGATATGTATGTTCCGCGTCTGGATATTTGCCGGCGGAAACTTCTTCACCGAACTTGGCTACGGCTTCTTTTATTACTTTGTTTAGATCTGCGTATCGCTTCACATATTTTGGCTTGAAATTTGGATCCAACCCCAACATGTCATTTGTCACCAAAACCTGTCCGTCGCAGTATTTTCCGGCTCCTATGCCGATTGTTGAGGCTTTCACTGTTTCGGTTATTTTTTTCGCAAAGCTTTCCGGAACACATTCTAACACTATTGAGAAAACGCCCAACTTGTCCAACTGTGAGGCGTCTCGGAAAATTTCTTCGGCTTCTTCGGGTTTTTTTCCTTTTACTCGATAAGTTTCGGCAATTTGAGGCAGCATTCCAACATGTCCCATCACTGGAATTTCTGCGTCTATTAGCGCTTTTACGATTTCTGATTTGTTGCCTTCAATTTTAACTCCGTGAGCTCCTGCCTCTAGAAATTGTTTGGCGTTTTTTAAAGCGTCTTCCACTGCGTTGTAGCTGTTTATTGGCATATCTCCTATAATCGGCGTGTTTTTGGCCCCTTTCCCTACAGCTTTTGTGTGGTAAATCATATCCCTCATCGTTACGCTTTTTGTGTTGTGGTGGCCTTGCACAACCATTCCCAGGCTGTCGCCGACGAGGATCAAATCGATACCTATGGAATCTAGTATTTTCGCCATTTGATAGTCATAGGCGGTTAGCATTATGATCTTTTCTTTACTCTTTTTTTGTCTAATTTTTTCTTGAAATTCCATTTTTTCCCTCCAAGAATTTTATTAAGCATACAACAGCTTCATTCACCGGCGTCGGAATGTGATGTTTCATGCCCAACTCAACTATTTTTCCATTGAGAAAATCGATTTCGGTCCTCTTTCCTTTCATGATGTCTTGACACATCGAAGAAAAATTCGAATAATTGGAGATTTCTTTATCAATTTTTTCCCCCAAATCTGCTGGAAATGCTATTCCCTCGGCTTTTCCCACTTCTGTGCATTCACTAACGATATGTTGCCTCACAGCTTTCAGCGAATCCGCCGCGATTGCAAAATTTCTAACTCGAAAGAGCGCTGTTAGCGGGTTTATTAAGCAGTTGAAAACAAGCTTGTTCCACAATTCCTTGTTAATGTCGTTGGAAAGACTTGTTTTTAGCATGCATCTGTTCAAGATTTCCGCGATTTTTTCTGCGACTTCATTTCTTTCAAGGATTATCTCTCCACTCCAAAATCTTATTTTTGCAGGCTCAAAGAATTCGGCAGCCATTGTTGTGACGCCTCTTAAAATTTTGACTTCCTCACCGGCTATGCGCCTGACAACTTCTTCATTTCCAAGGCCGTTCTGCAAAATTAGGATAACTGTGTCTTTTTTTAGAAGAATCGTCGTTTTTTCTATCGCTTTTGTCGAGTCATAAGCCTTTGTGCTTAAGACAATTAACGTTTTTTCGGGTATTTCGCGAATCTCGGTGTCGGCCTTTAAGTGGAAAGTTTCGTTGACATCTCCGACGACTGATAAACCTTTTGAGTTCACAGCGTCCATGTGAGCTTTGTTTCCGATCAGTGTTACATCATATTTTTTAGATAAGACCGCTCCATAAACGCTTCCGGTGGCCCCAGCGCCTAAAACAAAAATCTTGTTAAAACTCATGATTCTTATCCTCTAAATGAAAGTATTCGTTTTTTCCTGCAAGTTTAGAAAGTCTTTCTTTGATCAGAGTTATAGATTCGGTCAAGTTTCGTTTGTTGTCAAAGTTGCGAGAAATTTCTTTCCAGTCCTTTTTGTCCTGTCTTTTTGTTTTTTCGGCAATTTCAACAAGCTTCGGCATTGCTCTTGCAACATTGTCGACTATGGTGACTATTGCCTTTTGTGCTGTCCGAGACAGAGGGTTTAGATCTATTGCTATCACTTTCTTGCCCATTTTGACGAGTGCCTCTGTTCTATCTCCGTCCTCTAATGGCACTAAAACTGTATCGGCTAGGAGTATGCCCCTAGGGTCTACTCGTCTCCTTTCGCCGCCCAGCTCTGGAATTTTTGCAGATGCTTCTTCACCTACTCCCAAAACTTCATGTGCGCCAGCCTTTTCCAGCAAGCCTTTGATTACTAGTTCCCTTTCAAGCGATCTGTAGAACAAGTTGACCTCGATTTTTGCTTCTGTGGCACGGGCTAGCCTCACGACTTCTCTGGCTGTCAAGGCGGCTGTGTTTCCGTTAACGGAGATTACTGCTTTTCCAGCTGTCAAAAGCGTCGCTACGGCTGCTTTTATAGCTTTGAGGGCTGGTTTGGTTGTTTTTTCGCCTAACAAATAGTCGAAAGCTTCCCCTCGACCGTGTGCTATGAGGCCGGCGGATGCTACTGCCCCTTCGTTATAACCTTCGATTAATTTTTCTCGTATTCTAAGAGATTCTGCTCTGGGGTGCTCTGACGGAACCTTTATGCTTACCATTTTAAGACACGTGCTCCTTCAAAGTCGATTTCGCTGACGAAGATTTTCCCTGTTGATCCATGCTTATGGAAGATTTTTGAAAGTTTCTCGATTGATTCTCGTTCAGCTAATGTGAACGTTGATTCTCCGAACATTGGCATGCTACAGACGAAGCCAGCGTTATCAGCTGCGTTCCAAACTCTCCTTATCCTCTTAGTCACTAATCCTACGCGTTCAGCGAATTGACGAGAAAATTTCATGAAGTTAGTGACGTTTGGCTCTTCAATCAGATCATCGACAAGTTTTCCACCAAACTCGTTTATGCGTCTACGGATTTCCGTATCTGTCAAAATTTTTCGTGTAGGTAATGAAGCGAAAGTCAAACAGGCAATTACATATCCTTTTGGAACCAACATATGGTTTATTTCTCCGATTCCAGGAGCGCCTGGTTTGACTCTGACCTCTACGCCGCCAAAGGTTTCGGCAATCACAGTGCCGAGTCCCGTTTTGCATTTAATCTCAACTATATGTGCCAGTTGTGCGGCCTCTATTTTGGATATGCCTAAACCGAAAACTTCGTTCAGAGCTAAGGCTAGGCTTAATGCTGCAGCGCCGCTTGTGCCGAATCCAGCTCCAATTGGAACTGCGACATGGTGTTCAACAATAATTTGGAAGTTTTCCATTTCTTTAAAGCGGGAACGAAAGGCGTCCACAACGTGTTTAGAAACTTGTGCAGAATTTGAGGCGAGATCGTTAATTCTAACTTGTAGGGAGCTGTTCAAAGTTTTTTCGACCTTCACGACGGTTTCTACTCCTTGGCTTATTGACACGCCTGCTCCCCTAGAGCCGACGTACAAAGGGTCTGCTGGGTGATCAATTATTTGGAAGAATCCAGTTATGTGGCATGGTGAAAACGCTTTAGCCTCTTTCATGTTTGACTCCTAGAAGGTGAAGGTCGAGGAATAGCCTTAGATAAGAGTTCTGTATAGAGTGTTTAAACAGGTTCAAATATGCACATAGTTTGGGAGCGTAAAGTTTAAGGGTTATTTGGGTGATGTCTTTCCAGTATTCGACGAGAGGTTACAGGTTTGAGTGAAGAAATCGCGTCAACTTTGGAAGAGAGGAAAGCCGAAATTCTCATTAAACTCAGAGGCTACAAACTTTTGGGGAAGAAAGAATACAAAAACGCAACAGGTCTTTTTATAAAAACAAAGAAAGGCAAGAAAGACAAAGCCATGATTTATTGTATTCCTTCTCAGGGCACTGTAGGAGTCCAATACATTAACCAGTTAGCGAAGATAATGAAAGAGGAAGAACTGGAAAGAAGCTTGGTAGTAACAAGTGGACGTTATACGCAAGCCGCCAAAGTAAATGCGCGAAAAAAAGGGATAGAGCTGATTCCACGGATTTTTCCAGTTTTCAATATTTTTGATCACGAAATTGTGCCTCTACACGAAGTTTTGCCGCCAGAAGAACGCGAGAAACTGCTAACCCAATATCGTGTTCGTTCTTTTCAGCTGCCCAAAGTCAAGACTTCAGATCCCGTCGTGAAAGCCATCGGTGCGAAAGCAGGAGATATCGTTAAAATTACACGAGATAGCGAGACCGCTGGAGAGTATGTTGCTTACAGATATGTGGTGGAAGGCTAAACTTCTTCAGTGAAGACTTGCACGGCTATTTAGTCGAAGAATAGCTCTGCCGACTTTCACCGATCGTTTGAGAGGAAAATGTGAAGCGCAATCTAGCAACCGAAATCTATATCAGATGAAACTATGCAGTATCGCCCAAGCACAAACATGAAATAGGTGTCTCTGCTTGGCCGTAAGATCAGTTGTCTTTGATCTCGATGGAACCTTGGTTGAGTTCAATCTAGACTTCAAATCCGTGAGAGCCGAGGTCAAGCAATTCCTTGTAAACCAAGGTTTTCCAGCCTCGATATTTTCGATAAACGAAAGTATCTTTGAAATGCTGAAAAAAGCAAGAGTTTACCTGATGAACAATGGTAAAACAGAAAAAGCATTCGCAGCCATTCAAAAACATGTCCTTTCGATAGCTGGTGAACATGAGCTCAAAGCTGCTCGAGAAACTTCAATTCTACCAGGTGTATTTGAAACTTTGAAAACTTTGAAAAAAAGAGGTTTCAAACTGGCAGTTTTTACGATAAACAGTAAAAAATCCACAGAATTCATTCTTGACAAGTTTCGTCTTCGACAATTTTTTGACGCCGTGGTTACGCGAGACGATGTTGCAGATGTGAAACCAGACCCGTCTCATCTGGCCGCCGCCTTAGAAGCAGTGAATGTTGATGCTGATGAAGCAATAGTGGTAGGCGATAACGTCGTAGATATAAAAAGCGCCAAAGCATTGAACACTACTGCTGTAGGCATAATCTCAAAGAGTGAGATAAGCGAGAAACTGAGTCACGCAGGTGCAATGCAAGTCATTACCTCAATAACCGATTTGCTGCCCTTAATAAGCAGATTAAACGAAGGCAACCATTAAGCAATCGTCTATTGTTATTGTTAGATAAGACTAGCAAGAAGGAAAGTAAGAAAGTTGCCCCGAATAATAGTTTGTCTTAAACAA
This sequence comes from Bathyarchaeia archaeon, assembly GCA_046538175.1. Taxonomy (GTDB): domain Archaea; phylum Thermoproteota; class Bathyarchaeia; order Bathyarchaeales; family SOJC01; genus JBKHJI01. The sequence continues at coordinate 10,440 of JBKHJI010000025.1, forward strand.
GCCGTAGATGTCAGTCAACTGAAAGTGGATCACTCTACACGTCGGTTAATCATTGCGGGAGTGCCGATGAAAATTAGTGATTTCGACAAAAACGCGTTGGAGGAAGCTGTCCGCCTCAAAGAAGGCTTCGGTGGCGAAGTTGTAACGGTCACTGCAAGTGTAGAAGACCCTAAGAAGTCTATTCGTGAGGCTTTAGCGATGGGTGCCGATAAGGGATATTCCATCGTTGACGAAGCTTTGGAGGATTCTGATACACTGGCCACCTCGCTTGTTTTAGCTGAGGGAATAAAGAAAATTGGTCAGTTTGACCTAATTCTCTGCGGAGAAGCATCAATTGACGGCTTCTCAGCTCAAATCGGCCCGCGTCTCGCCGAACTTCTCAAGATTCCCGTCGTCACATACGCTCGAAAAATCGATTTGGAAAGCGGCGCCGCAACCGTAGAACGAGTACTTGAAGACCGCTACGAAATTGTGAGAACCAAGACGCCTATGGTTGTGACGGTGACGAAGGGGATCAATGAACCACGGATTCCTTCGCTTATGGCCATAATGAAAGCATCAAAGAAAGAAATAATTACGTGGAGACTCTCAGACATCGACGTTTCACAAGCAAACGTTGGAGAATCAGGGTCAGGCGTCAACATCCTAGATGTTTCGGCGCCTAAGATCGAACGCAAAAGAGTCGTTATAGAAGGGAAAAACCCTGTCGAGATCGCAGAAAAATTGGTCAAAGCGCTTATCCAAGAAGGCGTTGTGGGGAGGTAACAAGCCGTGAGTGAATATGAAGAGGTTTGGGTTTTTTCTGAGAATCACGGTTTGATGCTTGAATTGTTAGCTGGTGGAAGCTCGCTCGCAGCTAGTCGCAAGACGAAACTCATCGCCCTACTGCTTGGTGACAGTGTAGAAAGCAGAGCAGACGAACTCTTCAAATATGGAGCCGACAAAATCTTGGCGGTTGACCATCCGAATCTTAAGGATTTCGCTGTTGAACCCTACTTAAACGCTCTGACAAATCTTGCTGCCAACAAAAAACCCGAAATCCTCTTAATAGGCGCCACAAAAAACGGAAAAGAATTGGCTTCCCGTCTTGCTGCAAGGCTTGAAACCGGATGTACTCCCGACTGTACACAATTAGCCATCAACGAAGAAGGCCAACTGGTGACTAAAAGAATCGTATACAGCGGTAATGCTGTTGTTACGGCTACTTATCGAAAGAAACCGCAAATAGCAACGGTACCGCTTCGAACCTTTGAGAAATTGGAGCCAAAGAAGAGAACAGGTGAAGTGGTGAAGGTTGATTGTGAGGTGGGAGAATCCAAACTAGAGGTCACACGAGTCAAGAGGATGGAAATGGCTGACGTGAAAATTGAAGAAGCCCAGGTAATTGTTTGCGGCGGGAGAGGAATCGAACAAAAAGAGGACTTGCAAATGCTCGAAGAGTTGGCTCATCTTCTCGGCGGTCAAGCAAGCAACACTCGCCCTCTGGCTGAAGATCGAAAATGGTCCACAGCGTGGATAGGACTGTCCGGAAAGAAGGTTAAGCCGAAGCTCTACGTGGGCTGTGGCGTAAGCGGAATGATTCAACATGTTGCGGGGATGCGTGATTCTCGAATAGTTGTAGCCGTAAACAAGGATCCAGAAGCAGCAATCTTTGACTATGCAGACTACGTCGTCGTCGGCGACCTGTATGAAGTGTTACCTGCAACAATAAAGGTATTAAAGAAAACGTTAAGCTAATATTTACGAAAGAGCGGGTTCTATTGCAAAACTCAAAGGAAGTCTTTCAAAAAGCTCCTGCCGAGGCAGAAAATGCTCCGAAAGTGGAGTGCAAACCCTTAAAGCCCAACACCTACGTTGAAGACCAAAAAAGTTTGGTGGCGTTGGTCCGAACTGAAAACAGAGAAGAGGGCATAACGAAAGCGTTGCAACTTATTGGCGGAATCTCGTCTGCAACAGGCAATCTTGATGGCGGCTACGTGTTGGTCAAACCTAACTGCAACAGCTACGACCCTTTTCCAGCTAGCACACATCCACAGACTTTGAGAACAGTCTTGACTCTTCTGCTTCACGCTGAATTAAAGGAAGAGCAGATTGTTGTTGGAGACATGTCGGGACCAGCTTGGCTTCCAACAAAAGCAACTATGGACAAAACAGGCATCTTAGGTGTTGCGAGAGAGTTTGGCGTTAGGGTGTCCTTTTTCGAAGAAGAGGAATGGGTGTGGGTTAAACCTGAAAAAGCTCTTTCTTGGCCAAAAGGGTTTCGCGTGGCCAAAACAGCGTACGACGCCTCCAAAATTGTTTCTCTTCCATGTCTAAAGACCCACCAGTTTGGCGGAGTGTTCACCTTGAGCCTCAAAAATAGTGTGGGGCTGATCAACCCGTCTGACAGAACTATTCTCCACAAAAAGCCTGGTCCTCGCATAGCAGAAATAAACTTGGCATACACCTCTAACCTTGTCATTTTGGACGGTTTGAAATGTTTTGTCTCAGGCGGACCAGCCCATGGAAGAGAGGTTGCCTCTGGTGTGATAATGGCGGGCGGCGACAGAGTGGCCATTGATGCTGTAGGAGTGGCGATTCTGAAATATTTCGGAGCGGAGTGCATCAAAAACGTGGAGGTTAAGGCTCACGAGCAGCTTAGAAGAGCTGCTGAAATCGGCTTAGGAAACTTAGACGGGAAAAAGATTTTGTTGAAAGCTTTCAACATGACAGATGACGAAGAATTTAACGATATGGTTGAATTTGTTGAACATCATCTTTAGTTGACGTTTTGATATGGCTTGAAAGCTGAAGCCGTGAAGGAGAATAGGGACGTGGCAGGGTTATCCTTTGTGTGCTATGTATTCCTTGCCCAGCAACTCTCTAGCTATGACTACTCGTTGAATGTTTGTAGTTCCCTCCGCGCCGATGCAGTAGGACATTATGCCTCTTAACCCCATTTCGAGAGGGCACTCTTTCGTGTAGCCGTAGGCGCCGAACCATAGCATCGTGTGTTTGAAAACATTGAAGGCAAAGTGGGGCGTCTTCAGTTTGCACGCCGAAATCATTCTAGCCACTTCTAACGGTGAGAATCGTTTTTCGTTGTAGCGTTTATCCATCATCCACGCGGTTCTGTATACCAGTGAACGTAAGGCTTCAAGTTCCGCCCAGTCGTCTGCCAACTCGAAATGTACGCCTTCAAACTTGCCGATGGGTTGGCCGAAAACCTCCCGCTCCTTAATATACTCCATTCCCAACTCTAACGCGCGCCTCGCTGCGCCCAAACATACTGCGCCGATTAGAACGCGGGCACAGTCAAATCCTTCCATAGTCAAATAGAAGCCTTTGTCTACTTCGCCTACGACATGTTGTTCGGGCAACTGTACATCATTCATTACGAAGCCGCCTGTGGAAATGGCCATTCTCCCCATATCTTCAAATCGCTTGTTGACTTCAACGCCGGGTGCGTCTATAGGCAAATAGAACCCAGTCATGCCCCGATGAGACGCTCCATGCTGAGCGGGAGAGGTTCTTGCAATGACGAAGTAGCCTCCGCCCCACTTTTTGGCCTCCTCGGTGCCGCTGATGTACAGTTTTTCGCCATTGAGAACCCATTTGTCGCCTATTTTCTTGCCTGTGGATTTGAAAGCCGCCACTTCTGATCCGCCGCCTGCTTCTGTAGAGGCTATACCGATGAAGGCGTCGCCCTTAACGGCTTTTCGAATGACGTGTTCTCTTACTTGTTCAGTGCAGTGTTTGTCAACCACGTATCCCCACGACGATTCAACGAGCCACAGCACTGGAATTGCGATGCTAATGTCTGCATAGCCCAGTTCTTCGGCGGCGATGCATGCAGTAATCCAGTCAGAACCGGTTCCGCCATGATCTTCTGGAGCGGTCATGATTAGCAAGCCCAAGTCAGCCATGCTTTTCACCAGCGATTTAGGAATCTCACCTTTAGTGTCCATTTCTCTAATTTTTTCTATGGGAAGTTCTTTTTCACACCACTCTCGCAACGCGTTGCGAAAAAGCTCCTGTTCCTCGGTAAAACTGAAATCCACCATTCGATTTACCTCTAGAGAGAGACTAGTCTCTGAACTACCCCATATAAGGATTACCAGTCCTAAATCAGCTGCACCGAAGACGCTTTAAACGTAAGGTAAACCAAGGATCCCATGTTTAAGCCCATTTCAACAAAAGACTTCTTAGTAATCTGAACCACGAACTCGTTTCCAGCATCGATTCTCAATCTAACTAAAGAACCCTTATCAGATATGTCAACGATTTTTCCATGAAATACGTTTCTTGCGCTAGATTCAAACTTGCCTTTTGAAAGAATAATGTCTTCAGGCCTCACGAATATGGTGACTCTACCATTCTTTCGCAAAGCGGCCTCGATTGTTGTCCCATCGTCTAACCGGATCCGTGAGGTGCCTTCCACAATTTGTGAACTGCCTGAAAAAACGTTCTCAAGCCTGTTAAACTTTGCTAGTTTTGTTGATCTTCTAAGAATCTTTTCTATGGTGTTGACCTCAGCGATTTCGCCGTCTATGAGTAATGCGGCTCTTTCGGTAACCTGCTCGGCTTGGAAAATGTTGTGTGTCGCCATTACAATTGTTACACCTTGCCGATTAACTAGTCTGATGACTTCTTCGATTATTGAGGCGCTCTTAGGGTCAAGATTTGCAGTCGGTTCATCTAATAGTAACAGAGGAGTGTTAAGGGCTAATGCTCTTGCAAGTGAGACTCTTTGCTGTTCGCCTCCTGAGAGTTTCTTGGCTGACCTATTTTCGTAGCCTTCAAGTTTAACCATTTCTAGCGTTCTTTTCACTGCTTGTTCAATCTCATTTTTAGGAAGGTGCCTCAGTTTCAAACCAAATGCAATGTTATTGGACACCGAGGTGCTAAACAATGTTGTTCGTTGAAAAACCATAGTGGTGTTCAGTTTAGCTCTGTCTCTGTTTTTACGTTCAACCTTCTGTCCATTGATGTACACGTCTCCGCTGTCAGGTTCGTCTATACATGCAAGAATCTTCAACAACGTGGTCTTTCCAGAGCCGTTGGGTCCAACGAGGGCGAATGTTTCGCCTTTTGATATTTTTAGGTTTACGTCTTTGAGAGCTTTGATAGTTCCATAGTTTTTCGAAATGTTTTTCAAATCAGCAATAATGTTCATTTTAATCGTCTCTGGATCAGGTTCGTTAGAAGACTGATAGAAAAAACGATGCAGAGTAATATTATCGCTAGAGCTATAGTTAATGGGATTTTTCCCATGTTTGTTTCCATGGCGATGGTCGTTGTCAAGACTCTTGTTCGTCCTCCAAGATTTTGTCCGATCATTTGAGCAAGGCCTAGCTCTGCAATTGCCCGATTAAAACCAGCTACTATGGCTAGCAACACTCCAGAGGTGGATTCTTTGAGAACTGTGAAGGACGCTTCGGCCTCTGAGGCGCCTAGGGTTTTTGCTAAATCTCTTACTGCTGGATCCACAGCTTCTACAGCGCTTGCTACAAAACTTGTTATGATTGGGGTAATCAGTATAGCTTGTCCTATAGAAACCCCTAGAGGGTTTAAGAACAGGTTAAATGAGCCGAGAGGTCCAGAACTTGAAAAGATTAAATATAAAATCAAGCCCAGTGCAACTGCGGGTATTCCCAGCAGCGCATTGAAAAGCCCTTTTACAAAGTGTCTTCCAACAAAGTCGCTGAGACCTAACATAACGCCCATTGGAATGGACCACAAAATCGACAAAGCCATCGCGGTTCCCGATATATAAATTGAACGGAAGGTTATTTCAACGACTTCTGGGTTTGCGGTGAGTATTAACTGAATGGCTTCCATCAGACCTTTAGGAAACTCTTCCACCAAAATTAAGGGAATAAAAAAAATCGAAAAAAAGAGAACAATGATTAAGAGGGGACCAATACCCGCCTTTTTCATGTGCATCAGCCACCTATTTGCATTGAACTCTCAACCGTAGAGATCTGAGTATTCATATCTGTATTGGGGAGGACACTCTGTGCCCTGAAAGAAGGCGTACTCTCTTATCATTTGCGCTATCGTATTACTAGTATCCTGTTTTAGGAGATTTACTGCTGGACGGAAGAGAGGTTGTCCATATGTGCTTAACCCGTGTTCTTCAATTATCTGTTGCCCCTCTTCGGACATCACATATTTTATGAATGTCATGGCATTCTCGAATTTTACTTTCAGGTTATGCGTTGGATTCACGACTATCGCGCTGTAAACATTAAGCAAGTCTTGTCCCTCAGTTACGAGTTCTACAAGGTTGGGTATTAGGTTTGAAGTTGATAGGCTATATGAAAGATATGTGCCTATATCTGTCAAAGTGTAGGCGTGAAGTTGATTTGCTGTTTTTAAAGTGTTTCCCATGCCAGAACCCGTTTCTATGAACCAGTGTGACTCATCCTTTATTTGTGTCCAGTTGAAACCAGCGGCCTCCCAAAGTTGCTTCTCCTTAGAATGCGTACCAGAGTTGTCACCTCTTGAGACCCATAATGCTTTGGAGCCTCTCCCAGCGTCGATTATCTTGGATAACGCTTCGGTCGGTGATAAATCACTAATTTTTGCAGGATCTTCTTTGGGACCGACTATTTCAAAGAAGTTATAGGCGAAGATTTTGCGGTTGACCCCGTAGCCACCTTCAAGAAAAGCGAATTCATCTAATGGAGCGTGAACAAGCAGCATGTCCGCATCTCCGCGTTGTGCGAACTGGATTGCTATGCCGGACCCAACAGAGACAAAATACAAGTCAATGTTGTATTTTGCTTCAAAGTGTGTTTCCAATTCATCCAAAACGCCAGTATCAAACAGACTGGTAGTAGTGGCGATTACTAAGGATTGTCGCTCATTCATGCTGAGGTACAAGAAGGTGCCCCCGACTGAAGCTAGCGAAGTTAAGGCTGCCACAATTATGACGATACCCCATATGTTCAGTTTCATCTACGTTCACCGTTATGTTTATATGTGCATATCGTACTGATGGATTAATAAATCTTCTGCTCTATAAAATGCAGTGTTCCATCTAGTTCAGTGCCTACTACTGAAGCCACAGAGAGTATAGCCGCGACTATTAGGATTATTCCTAGACGCCTAATTTCATTTCTTCACCACTATGTTTGTGTGTACATATCGGTTTGGTGAGGTTTAAAATCTGCCGCTTCATGAGATAAAGTGTATGTTTGTGCGTCTAGCCTAAAGTCTACACGACCGTAATTTCAGATAAGCTTTTTGAGGATTCGTAATGTTTTCAACCAGCTTTTCAAAAGGACAGGGGTTAGTTTTATCCAAGTTAAGAACTGTAGGAACAGTGTTTTCGAATTGGCAGCGAATATTATATTTGTTTAATATTTCTAAACCAGATTCGCTGATTATGAGGGCAAAGGCTGCTTTTATATTTGAGTAAGCGCAGAGAAACGCGGCGGCTTTGCCGACGATTTTGTCCGCAACTGCGGCGCCTGAAAGATTAATGTCCAACTCTGATATGGCTTGTAGGAAACCGC
>JBKHJI010000026.1:0-17847 GCA_046538175.1 Bathyarchaeia archaeon
GTGTAGACGTTCTGCGTGTTCGTATTCGGTGTCTATCTTTCTTAATTCTTTGTCAATGTCGTCAATTTGGATGGTGAATTTTTTGGCTTCTTCTCTTGCGCTTAAGACAGTTCGAGAGAGTTCTTCTCGAGAATTTTCAAGAGTGAAGAGTTCTTCTTTGAGGCTCTCTCTTTCTTGTAACGCTTCGTTAACTTCTTTCTCTTCAACTGCGAGTTGTTTCTCTATTTTTCTGAGTTGAATTTTTATGTTTTCGTAGCCTAGTTTCAATACATTGTCATATTTTGACTGCAGAGTGGATAGTTCTGTTTGGATGCTGCCCAAGTTTTGTCTTAGTTTGATAATGTTTTCGGCTAACTTGTCTCGTTGTACCTCCAATTTTTGGATGTGTGTGGGGTCGGTTTTTCGCCTCATCTCAGCTAATTTGGTACGTAGTGTTTGCATCTCTTTTCGAATTGCGCGGCGTTGAGCCTTTTGGAGGCCGATTGCGGTGTTTTCTTTTTCTAGTTTGGTTTGTACACCTTGAACGTGAAAGTTGATTCGTTTCATGTTTCTTTTTGTTATTTTGATGCTTCTTTTCACTCTGACAATTTCGGCGTCAAGGGTAGCGATGGCTTCGGTTAGTCGTGTTATTTCGCTTCTTGTGTGTTCCATTTCTTCGTCAAAATAGGAAACGTCTTTTCCTCGTTTTTCTAAATGTTCATGGAGGGCTCCCACAGCTTCGTCTAAGCTTTTAATGGCAGTTTCGCTGGGGATTATGGTGGAAAAGTCTATGGGTTCTCGGAAAAAGCCGCTTTCCAGCCCTCCTCCTGCTTCGTAAACGTCTCCATTAACTGTTACGCTTCTATGGCCTTTTTGGCAGATTTGTAATGCGGTCTTTTCATTGCTTATGACAAACGTGTCGCCGAAGACAAAGTCTACTGCTGGTTCGTATTCTTTGGCGCATTTTACAAAAGCTGTCGCCAAGCCTTCCACATTTTTCGTTTGTGGAGGATTCAACGTCTTTCTCGCCAGTCCTTTAACTGGAATTATTTTTATTCTTCCAAGTTTTAGACGCCTCAACGTTTCGGCACATGTGAAGGCGGTGTCCAAATCGTTTACTACCAAGGCGTCTAGCCATTCTGCTGCAGCCGCTTCCAAAGCTTGTCTGTATCTTTTCTCAATTGTAATCAAGTTTTTTAAGCGTCCGTAGACGCCTGAAATCACTCCCAGTTCGCTCAGTTCTTCGATGTTTCTCAAAGCGTTTTCTTCAGCGGCAACTGTCTCGGCGAGTTCTCTTTGAGTTGCAAATTCAATAACTGCCTCCCGCGCTGTGCCGGCGATTTTTCCAGCTTCATCAATTTCTCGTTCAACCGCTTCTTTCTGCAGTGCTTTTCGCTCCAAAGATTTCTGCAGGTTATCCAGCTGTGTTTTTTGTTCTTTTTGGACTTCTCCCAAGTCGTGGAAGGATTTTTCAAGTTCTTTTGAAGTGATTTCGAATCGTTCTTTTCGAGTTTTCAGATCATTTAGTCGGCGAGTTAAAACTTTTTTTGAGCTTTGTTTTCGGACAAAATCTGCTTTTAAATCGGCGAGTTCTTGGTAGAGTCTATCTAGATGGCGCTCGGTTTGGCGAATTTCTTTGCTGTTTTCTCCGATGCTTTCCCAAAGCTGTGTGGTTTCGTTAGCAAGAATGTCATGTTCTGATTGTTGGATTTCGATTTCTTTCAGTAGTTGCTCTTTTTTATTTTTCAGTTGCCGCATGAATTTGCGGTTTTCGATTATCTCCTCTCGTATCGAATCACGTTGTTGAGTGTTGTTTTCTCTAACTTTTTTCAAGCCTTCAAGGGTTGTTGTGCCTGCTCCTATCTTTGTCGAAAGTTCTGTTAGTCTAGATTTTAGATCTCCGATTTTTATCTGAACTTCTAGAACTTTTGAACCGCCTTCTTCCACAAAATCTGAGCTGAGTCTCCTCCACTCGCTTTCAATGGAGTGACGGTTCTCCCGCATTTTGTCGCGTATTTGTTTTAGGTTTTCAACTCTACTTTGAGCTTCACCGAGTTTTGAGGAGATTTCAGCCACTTTTTTTTGGGTGATTGTTATCTGGTTAGATAGTTTCATGGCTTCGAATCGTTTTATTTCGTTTTGTATAAAGTTGTATCGAAGGAGTTCATTTCTTTCTCTTTCAAGATCGTCGACCCGCTTCTGCACCTCGTCGATTCTACCCATGGCGGTGCGGATTGAGATTTCAGCCACTCGAAGTTTTTCTTCAGCTTCTGTCTTTTCAGAATCGTATTGAGCGATGCCTACCATGTCTTCGATGATTTTTCGGCGGTCGGTTGAGGATATGTCTGTCATGCGAGTGATTGTTCCCTGTAATATTATATTGTGGCTAGTTGATGTGATTCCAGCCATAGAAAGCATGTTATTGATGTTTGTTCTTGAAATTCTGCGACCATTAAGCCGATAGACGCTTTGTCCGTTTCTGAAAACTTCTCGGGAAATAGTCACTGTACTAGTGTCTATGGGTATTCGGCCGTCTTTGTTATCGAATTGAAGCACAACTTTAGCCGATTTTGCCTTGGCTATTCCAGCGTCTGGCGAACCGTGGTATATGAGCTTGGTTAAGTTTTCGGCTCGCATTCTCCTAGCGCTGAGTTCACCTAACACATATAAAATGGCGTCTATGATGTTGGTCTTTCCGCTGCCGTTTGGTCCAGTTATAACTGTGAAGCCCTTGTCAAAGGTGACTGCGACTGTTTTAGATCCAAAAGATTTGAAGCCTCTTAACTCGATTTTTTTGACATAGGGCATCTTTTCAAAGTCGCTCCACGATATCGGGCTTTTGCCGGTTACGACTGTATAACATTTCTTCTATAGAATTCTTCTATAAATAACTTAATGTAAGATTTAAACAAAAAAGTTTAGGTTTCCCGTGTCCTCCGACATTTCTCTGCCATCTTTTTGACAAAAACTTTAACCTTTTCCCGACTGCCATACACTAACATGTAGCAATCTCCTTGCATCTTGCAGGAAAGCCCTAACTCTTCAGCCAATTCCTTCACATTTTTTTCAAGAACATTTTCCGAAGGTAAAACCCTTATCCAATGCTCGCCCTTCGGGGGCCCTTGAATAAATCTAGAGGCACCAACTTCAGTTTTAGGGGCTTCTTTTCTAGCCCTCTGCAGTTTATCCATCCAACTGTCTATGTAAGCCTGACCAAACTTTTCTTTCGCCATGTTTATCAAGGTGGATTCAACATTTAACAGGTAGTTTTCTATAGAGGCGATAGATTCCGAGTATGACTCGTCTGCTTTGTAAACGTTTATCATGGTTTTCGCAGACCGCAAAGACGACATAGCTTCTTCGGGGATAGACAGTTCTTTTTTGCGGAAATCAGCAACAAGGCTCTCCAAGGCTTTCCACCATTCATCATAACCCATAACTTCTCTCTCCTAAACTTATGTATACAAGTCGCAGATAAAAAGAGTTAAGGACTGGTTAGATAAGTTTTTATTGAAAAGAGCTAGTCTTGTCTAGAAAAGCCGGTTTAAAAACCAAGAGCCGGGGTAGCCTAGCCTGGCTTGGGCGCCAGACTCATAATCCGTCGAGACGACGACTCGACCATAAAAGGCATGAGAAATCTGGAGAGCGATAGACGTGGCCAAGCGCCCAGAAGTCGCGGGCTCGAATCCCGCCCCCGGCACCACCACCATCACGAAGTTAGTTCTTGGTCCTAAGAAAGGGTCGAAAGTTGCTTTTCCTTGTGAAGTGATGCATACTAACTAATCTTCTACGTGAAAGCGTGACCATATTAACAAATCATGATATCTACGATCATAATCGAAGGTTAGAAGAACATTGAGAAGCCATAGCGACGATGAAAATTGACCTGCTTGTTCTCAATTTTCTTGGCTGAATTCTAGGTGAATTGGAAGATTTCTTCATCAACCGCAATGACTGAGGCAACAAAGCGGCTGTCGCGAGTCTTTATTAGAACGAATTAATTGAGTTAGTAGTAGATGTAATTTGTTGAGAAAAAATGTTTTTAGAATAACGGTGGCCTTAGTATTAGCCATTCTAATTGCATTATCATGTGGTGCTCAACTACTCCTTTTGGGTTCTTCAACGCCTTCGATGGAATTGGCATCAACTTTTTGCAGTGTCACGGTTTACTTTTTCGATGTGGGTCAAGGCGATTCAATCCTAATCAACGTTGATGACAAGAACATCCTCATAGACGGCGGCTCCAAATCGGCAGGTGCAACTCTCTTAGGCTATTTGGACGGCGTCAACGTAACTCATATAGATGTTATGGTGGCTACTCATCCCCACGAAGACCACATTGGCGGTTTAATAACTGTAATGCAGTCCACCATAACAATAGATTTGATTCTCTACAACGGTCAGAACTATACTTCAAAAGCTTTTGAAGATTTTATGAGTTTAGGGCAAGAACACAATTTGACTGTTACAGATAGAAGCCAAGTTTACCTAGTAACTGCCACAACAAATTTTACCATTCTGAATCCCGTTCAGCCGCTTGAATTTGCAGACACCAACGCAAACGCCAATAGTATCGTTATCAAACTTCAAGTTAGCAATGTGAGCTTCCTTTTTTCAGGCGACGCAACAGCAGAAACTGAGCAAAGCATGATAAACGCAGGCTTAAACTTGCAAAGCGACGTTTTGAAGGTTGCCCATCACGGGAGTAATACTAGCACGACACAGGCCTTTCTTGACGCTGTAAACCCTACTTACGCTGTTATTAGTGCTGGTTTAGGCAACCCATACGGACATCCTCATGAAGAAGTCGTTCAAAGACTTCTAGACAAAGGAATCATCGTTTACGGCACCTACGCTTCAGGGACCATTGTGTTTGTCACCGACGGAAACACAGTAACCGTCCAAGGCAATCCCGAACCAATCCCCGAGTTTCACTCAACCATACTTCTGCCAGTATTGCTGCTGACCACGTTAACCGCAATGTTCCTTCTGAAGAAAAAGAACGATCCTAACGAGATTTTGCATCTAACCGCCCTGATCTTCCTGTTTTAAAAATTTGAACAAATTTGTATCTCGCCACTGACGCCCCAAACAAGCTAAAGTTCAAACTTTAAGTTTCACTAATGCGTTCCGAATCTTTTCTCCAGCCATTTTACAGCGAATTTCACGAATTCAGCAGAATCCAAAAGATATGATTCCGCAGCGCCTACCTTTCCAACACATCCTCTTCTGGAAGACAGATATTCGCGAGGAATTATCGAGAAATATTCTTCTGAGCCAGATAAGACCCCTCCACATGTATCAAATTCTTCAATTTCTACCCACATCTTTTGCCCGTCACACAAAATCGGCATCTTGTAATGCACAATACGCTTGTCTGGTACTTTAGCCACATGTTCGGCATAATGTAAAAGTGTGATACTGCTGAACGGTGCGCCAACCAGCAACACTTTACCTTTCACCTCACACAGTTTAGCCAATGGCGAACCTAGTCCATATCCATATTGAAGGGGATGATCTTCTGTTATCCAACGAGCCAATGCACCTACTGCTGCAAACGAAGCATCAGGATGGCTGCTTCGAAACGCACTAGGCCAAGTGCGAAGATATTCAGTCAGGATGCTCCACTTTCTATGTGCACGAGATGTGGCTGGATTAAAGGCGGGGCATTCTTCAAGATATGCTTGCTGCAAATCTTTCGACCATTCAACAAGATTGTAAGGCGCATCCTCCCAACCCACATACATCATCAACGTTCCTGAAGACCCTAAGACATCAAGCAACGCCTGAATGATGACGTCAGGACCACCAACAACCCAGCCTATGGCCTTCACCGAAGCATGGAGCATTACAGTTTGACCTTCTGCAACTCCAAGCTTCTCAAAATCTTCAATAAGCCTACTTTTTGTGATTGGTAGAAGTTCACTTCTTTCCATTTTTATCACCTTCTGCTGACAAAAGGCTGCATGTAACTACACTGTCTCAATGTAAATCGATGTAGAAAATCAAGAATTTAAACTTGGTTCTCAGTATTTAGCGCCGAGGCGGGATTCGAACCTTCCTAGAGATTTCTACCTCCTTTCTGTTCTTTGGGCTTGTTTTTAAGTTTAGTCTTGTTCTGCGGCGTACATCCCTGAAATTTATGCTGGACTGAATTAAAAAGGGAAAGTTTGTTAGAAAACTTTATAGTTGTTTTTTCTCAAGCTTCTAGTGATGTGGGCATATGCTGAAAGTTGTAGTTGTTTTTGAGTCAAAGTATGGTAACACGAAACTTGTGGCAGAGAAAATCTTAGAGGGAATAATGGAGGGTGGAGGAATACAGGTCGATATTAACGATTTTAAAGAGGTTAACTTTGACGAGATCCCTAAATATGATGCGGTTTTGATTGGGTGTCCGAACCATTTTGGCAGATCAACTAGGAGCGCTGAGAAGTTTATTGACAAACTTGGTGAGCTTTCTTTGGAGGATAAATCGTTTGCTGTTTTTGACACGTATCTGGGAAAGGATTTTGAGAAAGCAGTTAAGAAGATGGAGAAAAGCATTAACGAGAAGATTTCTAAGGCTAAACTGCTGATGCCGGGGCTGTCGGTAAGGGTGAATGGCTTGAAGGGACCGATTTCTGAAGGAGAGCTTCCAAAAGCGAAAGAGTTTGGGGTTAAAATAGCGTCTCTGTTGAAGGTTTGACAAAAGATTTAAGCTGCTTGTTTGCTGTTTCTGTTGCTGATGTGTGCCTCGGTAGCTCAGTGGCTAGAGCAATAGCCTTGTAAGCTATAGGTCGCGGGTTCAAATCCCGCCCGGGGCTCCATCTAAGTCTCTAGAGCAACCAGTATTTCCACAGCTTTCCTCACATATTGAGAGCATTTTTCGTCAAACACGTTAGCTTTGTATGCTTTTTCGAGTTCTAAGGGATCGTTTAGATCATAGCCGACGAGTTCTCGGCAGAACGGTGTGCCGAATTTCTTTAGGAATTCTTGATAGAATTTTTGGCCTAAAGTATAGGCTTTCATTCGCTTTTCAGGTGTGGGTTCGTTGGTTCCATGTTTCATCCCGATGGCCATTATTGCGCCGGTTAAGGCTCCGCATAGTGAACCGCATCTTCCGATTCCTCCTCCGAAAGCTGTGGCTATTTTTGGTATTAGCTCGTTCGGGCAGTTGTGGTATTCTTGCATTGATAGCAGGACGCTTTGGGCGCAATTATACCCGCGTTTGAAATGAATCGCGGCTTTCTCCGGAAATGAAAAAGACATTATTTGTGGCTTCATAGAGGTATCAACTCTTTTTTGTTGTGCTAGGTGCTTCTTGACTATTTTCTTTGCTCGCATCTTTATGGTTTATGGAAAGATCCCCGAATGTTTGTCTCGCTTTAAGATGGATTGACACTATTGTGGAAAAAATCTTTTCATGTTGCCCAACTGGGTTTTATAGAGAATCCCAATATGAAATAGTTTGGCGCGGTAGAAAGCTAATTACATATCACCTTCGATTCAGAAGTTTACAACCATCAAAATAGAAAGCTAATATTTTGGCTTCAAAAGTTGCCACAGGTGAGTTTGACTGAGGTAAATTGGGTTCTTTAAGTTGCCCAACAAAAGAACAAGAGAAGAAGTAGCTAAAGCTTTAGAAGTTAAAGGATTTGCCAAGAAAGGTAATGCCAGCGTTATCGCGACTAGTTTGACTCAGCGAGTAAAGAAAAACAGTTTGAAAGGAGTTAAAAGCCCAGAAGGCTTGATTTGCTGGACAGAATAAACCTCTCCGCTGTGTTCCGTATTCCGTATTCCATAACCTTTAAGTGTTTTATGCGTGAAGTGACTTATCTCTCCGAATCAGGAGAAAACAAGTTATGACCGAAAAGAAAGCCACGGTTGAAGAGTTACTTGAGAAAGCCAAACGCCCCTCAAAACTAGCCTTGGCTTACCACCCATTCTACGAAGGCAAAGTGCAAGTCATGCCTAAATGCGCCATCCGTAGCCCCGCCGACTTTGCCATCTGGTACACGCCAGGCGTGGCTGCCAACTGCCGCAAAATTAAAGATGACCCAGACGAAGTGTGGACCCAAACCAACCGAGCCAACTACGTAGCCGTAGTCAGCGACGGTACACGCGTCCTCGGCTTAGGCGACATAGGTCCGGAAGCAGCTATGCCCGTTATGGAAGGAAAAGCGTTGCTTTTCAAATATCTAGGAGGTGTAGACGCTTTCCCCGTCTGCCTCAACACTAAAGACCCAGACGAAATCGTCCGCGCCTGCCAACTCATTGAGCCTACTTTTGGAGGCATAAACCTCGAAGACATCAGCAAACCCAAATGCTTCTATGTACTGGACAAAACTCGAGAAAAACTCAACATACCAGTGTGGCATGATGATCAGCAAGGCACAGCTACAGTTATATTGGCTGGACTGATAAATGCACTGAAGATTGTGGGCAAGAAACCCTCCGAAGCTCTAATCACCCTTGTAGGTGTGGGCGCAGCTAACACTCGAACTGCCTATGTTCTTTTCCGCGCTGGATTCAAACCAGGCAACCTCATCTTAGTTGACACCAACGGTATCCTCTACGGAGGACGGTCGGACTTGGAGGAAGAGAAAGAGATGAATCCTTGGAAATATGAACTGGCAAAGAAAACCAACGCTGAAGATAGAAGAGGCGACATGGAAGCATCTCTCAAAGGCGTAGACGCCGTGGTAGCCGCAAGCAAACCGGGTCCAGGAACCATCAAGAAAGAATGGATAAGCCAAATGGCAAACGATGCAATAGTTTTCGCCTGCGCTAACCCTATTCCCGAAATTTGGCCGTGGGAAGCAAAAGAGGCTGGTGCACGAGTAATAGGCACTGGTCGCAGCGACTTTCCCAACCAAATAAACAACAGTCTAGGTTTCCCAGCCATATTCCGGGGCGTTCTAGACGTCAAAGCCACCACAGTCACTGACGACATGTGCGTAGCCGCCGCCAACGAGTTAGCCAGCTTCGCCGAAGAAAGAGGAATAAACGAAAACGACATTGCCCCCCGCATGGAAGAATGGGAAGTATTCCCTAGAGAAGCAGTGGCCTGTGCATTACAAAGCATAAAAGAAGGAGTTGCTCGCATCAAACCCTCCAAGCAGGAACTATGGGAAAGAGCAGTTAGTATCATAAAGAGCGCCAGAGAATCCACTCAGCTACTAATGAAGCATGAGCTTATTAGACAGCCCCCTCCAGAGAAAGACATACTCACAACGGGTCCATAGTCCCTCTCTTTTTTTCTAGATTCATATTTCGCTATGAAATTGGTAGTGTTATTTGGAGAACTCATCTGTCTCAATCTTTGAATGATTTAGCGCAGTGGATGCAACAGAAAGTTGTTTCTTTTCCGTCGATGACTTCTTTATAGCCTCCCTCGTAGACTTTGCAGCCACAGTTTGCACATATCTCCAAACCGGGTTTGATGGCGGCAGAAACGATGTTGGAGAAGCGTTTGAACAGTCGGGTACATGTTTCTTTACCTTCTTCTGTTAGTTTGAACACTTTCTTTTCTTTCTCACCTATTCTTTTAACGCTGTGTTTAACGAGTTGTTTTTGTTCTAGTTGCTGGAGAAAAGGATACACTAGGCTGGGACTTATTTTTTTCCCTAGTCTTTTTCGGAATTTGTTGAGAATCTCGTAGCCATGGGATGGTTTTTCATACAGTATGACGAGTATGTAGAATCTTGAAAAATCGGATAAGAATTCATCGATGCTCAACGGTTTCACACTCGCTTAGTTCTTTCACAGATATATCTTTTGCAGATATATTTATATGTTCCTTCAACTCTAAAAATCTAGGGCGAAACTCACAAAATGACCAAAGAAAAAGCCACAATACAAATCAGAGGAATGCACTGTGTAGCTTGCGCCCAAAACATAGAAAAAGCACTAAAACATGAACCCGGAATAATCGGTGCCCACGTCAATTTCGCCACCGAGAAAGTCACAGTGGAATATGATGACAACTTAACCGCCCTAAGAAATATCGTTGAAACGATAAAAAAAGCCGGCTACGAGCCTTTAGAATTACTTGCAGAAGGCGAAAAGATCAAAGAAGTAAGCCTAAAGATAACCGGAATGACTTGCGCCTCATGTGCAGCAACAGTCGAGAGAGCACTCAAGAAACTAGAAGACGTTAAAACCGCCAGCGTGAATATTGCAACCGAAAAGGCTACAGTAAAATATTCTGCAGACCGAGTTTCGATTCTAGATCTCAGAAAAGCTGTTGAGGACGCCGGTTACGGTGTAGAGTCGGAAGAAGAAGTGGACAAGTCGATTGAAGAAATGCAGAAAGCCCGAGTCAGAATGCTTATTGCGTGGGCGTTCACACTGCCAATAATAGGCTTGATGCTTCCGGAAATGCTCCTCGGTCTGGCGCTGCCTAATTTTACAATTTATAATTTGATGCTCATCCTCTTCGCTGTACCTGTACTTTTCTGGGCTGGTCTACCTACAATGAAATCTGCTGTAAAATCGATGATGCATAAGACAGCAAACATGGATGTTCTCATTATGATGGGAACTACAGTGGCTTTCGTCACCGGTACCCCTGTCTTCTTTACAAATGTCCTGAACTATGCAGGCGTCTCGGCTATGATAATGGCTTTCCATCTCACAGGAAGATGTTTTGAAGCAAAAGCAAAAGGCAGAGCCTCACAAGCTATCCGAAAATTGTTGAAGCTAGAAGCAAAGTCAGCGAGAATCTTAACGAACGATGTGGAAGAGGAGGTTCCAATTCAGGAGGTTAAGGTGGGCGACGTTATGATAGTCCGTCCAGGCGAAAAAATACCCACCGACGGGGTGGTTGTCAAAGGAGAAAGCTTCGTTGATGAAGCTATAGCTACAGGCGAGTCTATGCCTGTACAAAAAAAACGTGGCGACGAAGTTATCGGCGCTACCATAAATCAAGAGGGGTTACTTGAAGTGAAAGCTACAAAGATTGGGAAAGACACATTTCTTTCACAAGTAGTAAAGTTGGTCGAAGAATGTCAAGGAACCAAAGTGCCGATTCAAGAACTCGCTGATAAAGTCACTGGATATTTTGTGCCTGCAGTTTTAACAATAGCTTTGTTGACTTTTGTTTTGTGGATTGCTTTTCCGAACATGATGTCTACTGTAGCAAACTGGGCGACCTTGTTTTTACCTTGGGTTGATCCTGATCTTCCAGTTGTGATGTTGGCCATTTTTGCGATGGTTGCAACTCTTGTAATCGCATGTCCTTGTGCTTTAGGGTTGGCTACGCCTACAACGCTTATGGTAGGAAGCGGAATGGGTGCCGAGAAAGGCATTTTAATTCGGAAAGGTGAAGCGATACAAACACTTAAGGAAGTAAAAGTCATCGTATTTGACAAAACGGGCACCATAACAAAAGGAAAACCAGCACTCACCGACATCGTAGCGATAAGAAACTCTGATTTCTCGGAAAAGGAGATTTTGAAACTTGCCGCAAGCGTTGAATCTGGGTCTGAACATCCAATAGCAAATGCAATTGTTGAAGCGGCTCATGAAAAAACCATCAAACTATTCAAGGTAAATAGGTTCAAAGCCACACGAGGGAAAGGAGTTACCGCGACTCTGGGTAAAAGAAAAGTTGCTGTAGGAAATCGTCTTTTTATCAAAGAAGCTAAAATTGATTCAACCCCAGTTGAGGGCATCTTGAAAAACCTTGAAGATGAAGGAAAAACAGCGGTTCTAGTTGCCGTCGATGGAAAACTGGCTGGGATATGTGCTGTAGCAGATCCTTTGAAAGGGGATTCTGTTGGAGCAATCGCAGAAGTCAGAAAACTGGGCTATGAAACAATTATGATAACGGGAGACAACCCAAGAACAGCTAAAGCCATAGCCAAAAGAGTGGGCATAGATCGCGTACTTGCAGAGGTTCTACCCGAACAAAAAGTCGAAGAGATCCAGCGTCTTCAAAACGAAATCGGAATGGTAGCAATGGTAGGCGATGGCATCAACGACGCCCCAGCGCTTACCCAAGCAAATATAGGCATAGCAATAGGCACAGGCACAGACATAGCTATAGAAGCTGGCGACATAATACTAGTCAGAGGCGATCTCTCCAGCGTAGTAAGCGCCATAAAACTCTCGAAAGCAACCTTCCGAAAAATAAAACAAAACCTTTTCTGGGCATTTATCTACAACACGATAGCCATACCAGTTGCAGTTTTCGGACTTTTGCATCCCGTCATTGCAGAGTTGTGCATGGCTACGAGTTCAATATCGGTAGTCACGAACGCTAACCTGTTGAAAAGAGTAGATATCCATTCCTCTTCGCCGAAAAATTGAAAAAAGCGACAAAAAATTCTGCCATGCCGTGAAAAGCTTTGAAAATGAAGCTCGGCGCCTAAGAGTAGCATCAGCATTTCTAGTCGGAGACCCCAATCCTCAAAGTAGAGCCGAGTACTATCGCCCTTGACATGACAAGCTGATAGACTAATGTAAGATTCAGGAAAGAAACTTCTAACCGGCACATTTGAAACGATAGTTAAGACCGAAAGCTTTGGATTTAGACCTTTTCAAGGTTGGCAAAGTTAAGTTGCTTCTTGATTCCGGTCAGTGCTGCAGTGAAAGAATCTACACTGTGGGCTTTTGTTTTTTCTCGCAGATCTACAATGAAATTTGAATACTCGGTGTGATTCCTGTGCATAGTGAAAATTATCGCGTTTTTTCCAAGCCCGCTACCTTCAGCGACAAACACTACTCTAGGATCTTTCTCAAGCCATTTGTAGGGCGATTCGATGCCTGGTAACCATTGTGCGAAAGTAAATGCTGCCAGTTCAAATCCAAGTTTAGAAAAGTCGGGTAGAGCAGTATATTGTAACACAAAGTTTTCGTCTTCAAGCTTTCTTCGCGTTCGAGTGACGGTTGGTTGTGAAAAGCCTAGAACCTTTGCCAAGTCTCTATCGCTTCTTCGAGAGTTCTTAATCAATTCGTACAGAAGTTTAGGTATTTTGTCGGGATGCATGCCTTTGCATAAGGCACAAAGTAGTATATAAAGTCTGTGATTCTTCATAGACTTGAAAAAGATTTCTTGAAATTTTAGCGATAAACCGCCATTTTTTATGAAATTTTTAAAACATATAATCCTTCAGTGAGTCTTTCACCTGTACCCTTTTTGACAAGTACAGTATCTTCGATTCGAAAGCCTCCAAAGCCAACGATGTATGTGCCTGGCTCATCGGTAACCACGTTTCCGGCTTTCAACACATCCTTACTAGCAGAATTCAAGACAGGTTGCTCATGAACTTCCAGTCCGATGCCGTGGCCAAGACCGTGAACAAAATGTTCGCCGTATCCCGCTTCTTTTATGATATTTCTAGCAACAGCATCTACTTCTGCCGCTTTTTTTCCATCACATATTTCTTGAAAAGCCCTCTCCTGAGCGTTTTTCACAATGGTGTAGATTCTTTCCTGCTTCACCGAAGGTTTACTTACTACAAAGGTTCGAGTCATATCGGCGCAGTAATTTTTATATGTGGAGCCGATGTCAACTACAACAAGCTCTCCATTTTCGAGTTTCTTTTCACCGCATCCCCCATGAGGATAAGCAGAACGAAGACCAGATGCCACACTAGTATCGAAAGCTACACCATAAGATCCTTGGATGCGCATTGCGTATTCAATTTCTGCGGCCACTTCGTATTCTCTAAGCCCAGCCTTTATCGTATCACAAGCGGTTTGCATCCCTTTAACCGTTAGCTCTGCCGCTTTCCGAATTTTCTCCAACTCGACCTCATCTTTGACTCTACGAAGGCTCCAAACATATTCGCTTTTGGTTTCCAACTCCACAGTATTCTTAAACGCTTTGAGAAACTTTTGGTGTATCTCAACGTTCATTGCGTCGAACCCAAGTTTCTTCAACTTCAGGTTGCCAACCTGCTCTGCGATCTTCTTCACCAGCTCTTCGCCTTGTTTAATTAGTTCAACTTTGCAGTTTTTCGCTTCGGCTTTAGCCGCTTCATAGTTTACGCCGTATACATATAGGATGCTTTCCTCTGCATTAGGAACTAACATCATGGCTGCGCCCGAGAAATCGGTAAAATACAGGATGTTAACTTGATTGGCGATTATATAGCCATCAAACTCCTTGTTGAAGACCGCCTTTAAGGCTTTGATTCTATCGCTCAACAAACTGTCTCCTATGTGAAGCTGCTAGTTCTCAGAATAGACTATAACTCTTTTGGGTTTCTGGTTAACCGCCGCTCATCAGCGACATGAGTATGACGTGGTCGCCTTCTTTTAGCTTTGTCTCTGTTCCTGCGAGTTGGCCCATTAGAACTCCGTTCACAGTAACCACAAAGCCGGTTTTGACGTCTTCTTGGCCTGGTTCAAAAATTTCTTTTTTGAATGATGAGCCGTAAAGGTTTGAGAGTTTACTTAGCAAATGTTGAAGCGTGGTGTCTTGATTTAACTCTAGTTCTTCGACTCGTTTGTTGAGCATGTTCTTAATAAGGCCCAGATACTCTACTTTTACTCTCATGGGCGACAATTCCTTCATGAAAAAATATTTTTAGCGGCGCTATTTAACTTTTTAAACTAAAGATTTTTCACATACATTTCGGCCTAAGAGCAGAATTATGGAAAGTCTGGAGGACAGGAGAGTTCACACTTTCACTGAGTTTCGCTAATGAATTTATTGAGAAATGTTAGCTTTTTTCAGTTACAGTTCTTTCCTTTTTGGGCGAGGTTTTACTTAGGATCAGTTTGTCCAAGTAATCGTGGAAGAAGAACCATACTGCAAATATGCCTATAGAAAGCCCTACTCCTAGAGATAGACCAGTTGTTAACGCGTTTTTCACTGTTTCGCTTAAGGCAGTTATGTCCACAAGCATTGCTGTTATTAAGAGGAGGATTATGAACCAGATGTAGCCTCTAAGTCTACTTTCTACTCGAATCCTGCCTATAACTACCCCAAAAATTGAGAATAAGAAAATGGCGATTACGATTATGCTGAGTACGCGAGCTCCATAATGCAGTCCTTCGGTAACCATTTGTATGTATTGTGCTTCTAGGAAAACGTTGGCCACAGAATATATAGCTATGAGGGCGACGCCTAGATCAGCTAAAAAAATTAGAAGATTATTCAAGGAAAAGGGCAAAGAAAAACCAGTTAATTTCTTGACCGTTCTGTCCAGCTCGGCAAACGAGAGTATCTTTCGCAAAGAGATATTTAATACCTTAATAAGCAAGAAGGACACAACAAAAATTATTAGAGCAATGAAAATCTTTGGCAAAAGAAAAATCATGTCTTGAGCTATCTGGCGAAAAGCCTCCGACAACAGTTCCCACACGTTTGCTCCAATCATAATAAACACCTTTTTTCACTTACTCTTCGGCGTTAAATAAGAATTGCCCTGGCCATAATTATTGTTAAGAGTCTATATATAACGTATAATGCTATGAGAACTAAGGATGTTGTCAGCAATTTAAGCGTAACAAGCGCGGTTTCTTTGGAAATTTCTACGCTTACGTTGTACCCTGTCAAACTGTTTCTATACAAAATAAACGAATAAGTTCTAGCTGTTTCTTCAGACACTACTGCCACTTCAGGAATTCCCAGTGAAGTGAACAAGACGGAGATTATCAATATAATAAATATCGTCGAAAAGGCTAAGATGTAGTCTTGTTTTATTATCATTCCCATTGGAGCCGCCAATAATATGGCTGCGTTTCCTAAGATGGCTAATAAGATGCTGGAGCGAACCGCCCCGAACCAGTCTTTGTATTTGGCAAACAGAAAGTTTCCTAAAAAGTTTGCTCCAGTGTATACAAAGGAGTTGAAAGCTGAAATAATTAAGTGAAAAGAGGGAAATGTGGTGAACCAAATTATTAGTGGGCTTAACGCGCTTAAGATGTGACTGGTTCTCAAGGTCTTCAACGATTTGCCTCTCCAAACCAGAGACGCTCCTATGCTTGCCACAGTTGCTAAAAGCCCCATAGAGGCGGCCAAGTAGTCTGGGCCTTTAAGATAGTCCATGAGATAGGGTATCCATATTATTCCGAGAAGGTTGCCTCCTGTCAGCAGTATCACAAAGAATAATGATGTCGAAAACACTTTTTCGGGCTGTTCGACGCCTTTAGGAAGAGGGGCACCTTCCAGATGTGCAAGGTTCAAAAACATAACCACAAATGTGGAAAGAAGACCTATGACTGCACCTATGGAAAAAATGTAAATAAACTTGCCTTCCATCGGAAGAAAAGCCAAGAGAAAGACTCCTAAGACAAAACCGATTATACTGGATGCACCGCCAACAGCAGAACGTTTAGCCAAAATATCTTTCAAATCCACTTCATCTAAGGAGCCGTAAACCGTGAAATTCATGAACACGCTGACAAAAAACGAGAAGATCATAAATATCGAATAGAAAATCAGAACAAACAATGGATCGCTTAGTATTGGAATGAAAAACCACATTAGCCTCTCTAAGCCGTGAAAAGCAATTACCTTAGTTTTGACATTGTTTATGATGAAAGACGGGTATCTATTGATCAGCCCCCCTATCAAAACGGCTATGGCTGCAGAAACAAGCATAACAAAAGATATTCCTTCAATTGCATACCCTGTAGAAACTAGGAAAATCACGAATAGGCCTCTAGTAATGGAAACGTAAGCTCCGGCAAAGGCCAGTTCAAGGATTAGAATCCATTTGAACTTGGCAAGCTCGCCTATGTCCATAGATTTCAACCTCTTTCGATTAAATAACGATTCTCAAATTCTAACTACGTCACAATTTACTTTCTGGCTACTAAAACAATTATCTCTAAAAAGCCTTGCTATGGTGCAAACCCTTGTTTCTCTCTAATTCTCTTGGAAACTTGGTTAACAAAAAGCAAACATACACCGCATAAACACATCAGGTGTAGCATTCGGGGTAAGTTCGGGAGAATCGTTATGTTTTGTAGCCTTTGACTTCTTCTGGTGTGAAGTGTACTCCTAATCCGAGGGCGATTCGGTTTACGAAGTTGAAATAGCTGGTGATTAGATTTATGTTCAGAATGTCTTCATCTCTAAAACCGCTTCTGCGCAATTCTTCTATGTCTGATCGATTGACTTTGTCAGGTGTCCGTGTCAATTTAGCCGAGTATTCGAGCATTTTGAGAGTTTTTTCTGGCAGGTCAACTGATCTAAATCCCTGTAACAATTTCTCGATTCGTTTCTCGTCCTTCCAGTAGTTATTTAGCGCATGTCCATGATGTTTTAAACAGTACTCGCAATTGTTCAACGCTGAAACGGTCACGGCGATCAATTCTCTTTCGTCTCGTGTCAAGCCAGATTTTCCGAACATTAACGTGATATATAGTTCCATGTGTCTTTTCATTGCATGTGGATTTAAACTGTGAACCTTCATGATGTTTGCTACCTTTCCTCGCTTTCTTTCGAGCTCCTCGTAGATCTCTTTCAACAACCCTGAAGCTTGTGTCTCATCTATAACTTTGATCCAAGCCATTAACTTCACCAAACTGCCAAAGTATGTGTTTACTAATCGAGGATATAATTTTGGCGACGATTGTGTGCTAAAATTCTGAGCGACCCAGCACGGTGACCTTCAGTTGGATAATTTGCTCGTTGGTTTTGAAGGCGTCTACGAGTTTTTTTATGATGCTGGCTTGCCCTTTTACAACTATGACTTCTAGACAGTGGCCATCATCTATGTGGGCATGGAGATATGTCGAAATAACATCTCCGTAACTATGTTGGATGTCGTATATTTGTTCCCTTTTTGCTTTCCGCTCATATATTATTGTAATTGTAGAGATGATTTCGCCTTCTGTTTCTCTAAGATTTTTGTCCTCAGCCATAAATGTGCGTAAGGCTTGCCTTACTATTTCTGAACGGTTTGCAAATCCACGGTCCTCAATGGA